>LKMY01000084.1 GCA_001564205.1 Nanohaloarchaea archaeon PL-Br10_U2g5 | reverse complement strand
TCGCTGCCCAATTCCGCTCGCACGGCTTCCACGAGCGGAACGACCGGTTCGTCCGGTGAGACGGACAGGAAAATGCCGACGCCATCACAGTACACGCGAATTATCGTCAGAAAGTCCATCCCGGTGACGACGTACTCCACCCTCTCTGCGGATGGGAACAGCTCGTCGGTGAACAGCTCGATCTCGGCGAAATCGACGTGCACGTACGAGTGAATCGTCTCGAAGTGATCAGACATCACCTCCTCGGAGGGGTACATTTCGCGCGCGGCGTCGCCGAGGTACAGCAAGTTTAGCCGCTCGGTGTCGTACTCTGCAAGCGCGAACAATCGCCCCTCAACGCGGTCGCGGAGCCGACGGAGGAGCCGCGTCCCGTCGATGTCCGCTATCTCAGCTGGCATGTCCTCCGTCATCCTGTGCCCTGCTCTCATGCGGTGAAACAAATAGCCGTCGACCGCTTCGCGAGACACGCACGTGTGACGCTCACGGATCGCCCGCGTCGCTTTTGACATCCCGTCACCTACGCCCTCTCAGTGACAGTCACGAGCCTCCACGATCCGAGCCACCGCGAGGCGCTGTGGGAGCTGGAGGACGCCTTCGGACGCGGCGACCTGATAACCGTTTTCGGGCGCTGTACGGTCACGTACGAGGGTCGAGCCGCCTCGGATCTCGGCGCCGGCGATCGCTTGCTCGTGTTGAAGCCCGACGGCACTGCTCTGGTGCACACCGACGAGGGCCGCAAACCCGTCAACTGGCAGCCGCCGGGCTCGGAACATCGGGCCGCAGTCCGAGACGGGCGACTTCGGGTCCGATCGACGCGGACCACTCCCGACGAGACGCTCACGGTCCGCTTCGAGGAGGTCCACCAGCTCTCCGCGATGGCGGTCACGGGCGGGCGCGACCTGACGTTACACGGCAGCGAGGAGGATCTGCGAACGCGAATCCTCGAACGCCCCGAGCTGATCGAGCCGGGGTTCGAGCCGCGAGAGACCGAACGAGCCTCCAGTGCCGGCCCGATGGACATCTTCGGAGTGGACGGCGACGGCAACCCGGTCGTCGTCGAGCTGAAGCGCCGACGGGTGGGGCCGGACGCGGTCGGCCAGTTGGCGCGGTACGTCCGGGCGCTGCGCGAGGAGCTGGGTGCGGACGGTGTGGGAGCAGGAGATACCGGAAAAGCCGCCGAGAGCGACCCCGTCGTTCGCGGCGTTCTCGTCTCCCCGTCGGTCACCGACCGAGCGGCGGAGCGGCTCGCAGACCACGGGTTCGGTCACGTTGCACTCAAGCCGACCGCGGAGGAGTGACGCCGGCGCGCAACGGAGCGCGAAGTAGACCGACCGAAGACGCCGACTCCGCGACGGTATCGAAGGCTTTATCGCCGCAGCACCGGCTACATCGGACAAGTAGCCATGTCTGACAAACCCGCCTCTATGTACCGGACGATCGACAAGCCCTCGTTCACCCGACGCGAGTACATCACGGGTATTCCGGGCTCGAAAATCGCCCAACACAACATGGGCGACCTCTCCGCGGAGCCGGACGACTACCCCGTCGAGATCAGCCTTCGCGTCGGCGAAGAGCTCCAGATCCGTCACGGCTCGCTCGAGAGCGCGCGCCTCTCGGCGAACCGCCACCTGATCAAGGAGCTCGGCGAAGGCAACTACAAGATGACCCTCCGCAAGTTCCCCCATCAGGTCATCCGCGAGAACAAGCAGGCGACCGGCGCCGGCGCGGACCGTGTCTCGGACGGGATGCGGCAGGCGTTCGGCAAGCCGGTCGGGACGGCCGCACGGCTCAACAAAGACGATGTCGTCTTCACCGCGTACTGCACCGTCGAACAGGCGCCCGCCGTGAAAGAGGCGTTCCGCCGCGCGTACAACAAGCTCTCACCCCCGTGCCGGATCACGGTCGACCGCGGCGAGGAGCTGCTCGTTTCGTAGACGGATTTCGCTGGATTTGCGCTCTCTTCTCACCACGCGTTAGCTCACGGAGCGACCGTCGCCGTCCCGTGAAACGATCGACCGCCTAGACACCGGAGAGTATCTCGACCGATCCGAGCACGAACCAGACGATGAACGCGTAGTTCAACACGGTCGAGACGCTCGCATAGACGACGAGCCGTCCGAACGGGTAGCGGGCGATCCCCGCGGGGATGAGAACGAAGCTTCCGACGTACGGGACGAGATTCGTCACGAAGACGCTCACGCCGCCGTAGCGACGGAACCATCGCTCGGCGCGTGCCAAGCGTGCCTCGGAGACGTCGACCCACCGCATTGGTCCCGAAACCGCCGTGCCGTACCGACGCGAACCCGCATAGATCACCAACTGTCCGGCGACGTAGCCGGCGGAAGCGACGAGAACGGCGACCGCGATGAGCCGGTCCGACGCCGAGACCGCGATCAGGTAGCCGGGGAGCAGAACGGAAGTCGGGAGCGGCTTCCCGACGAGCGCACCCTTAAAAATGAAGATGACGAACACGGCAGGGAGCCCGAACTGAAGGAGGGCGGCCAGTCCGGCGTCGGCGAGCGCGTCTAACATAAGCTGGCGGGCGTCCCGATCAAGATCGGGGGTAAATCGACGTAGCGCGTCGATCAGTATCGGCCTTTCGGCGCCGAGAACAGGGGAACCGACCGCCGAGGACCGAGAGACGACGAGCCGAACTCCTGAAATACCTCGCTCGCGTACCGCTCGACAGTGTCACAGCAGTTGGCCGAGATCGGGACGCTGTTCCTCCACGAGGCGCGGAGCGACTACACCGTCGTTGCCATTCGAGACGGAAGTCGGGTGCTCCGCGGGCGGCTCGAACTTAAGGAAACGTCCGCAGGCCCGCGTCCGGGAAAGTTCCGCGTCATCCGCGACGGCGAGGACCACCCTCGCCAACCCGATGAGTTCGTCGAGCTCGCGCGGGCGGCCGACCGCATCCGGGTCTCCGAGCAGACCACACCGGAGAACCGCGAGCGGCTGGAGGCGATGCTCGCCGGCTATCAGCTGGAGTCGCTCACCGTCCGGACCTGTCGGCGGTGTGCGAACGACGGGCGATACGGACCGATCACGGCCGACACCGCGATCGAACACAACGACGAGCTGATCTGCCGCGACTGCGCCCGCCGCGAGTTAGAGCGGGAGCTGTCTTATAAAGGACAGTTCACGGGCGCTGCCGAAGAGCGATTAGAGGAGCTGCTGTACGAAGCCGGCGACTTGGACCGGATCGTGAGCCTGCTGCAGGGCGGGCTCGATCCGGACCTGACGAAGTACGACGAGGTGTCGGCGAACGTCGACGACGTCTCTCCGGTCAGAACCGACGAGCTTGAGCTTCATCCCGACCTGTCAGCGCATCTCCAAGGACGGTTCGAGGAGCTGTTGCCGGTCCAAAGCCTCTCGGTCCGAAACGGTCTCTTGGACGGTGACGATCAGTTGGTCGTGAGTGCGACCGCAACGGGAAAGACCCTGATCGGCGAGCTGGCAGGAGTTAACCGGGCACTGAAAGGAGAGGGAAAACTGCTCTTTTTAGTGCCGCTCGTCGCGCTCGCCAACCAGAAACACGAGGATTTCAAAGACCGCTACGGCGACCGTCTCGACGTCTCGATCCGCGTCGGCTCCTCGCGAGTGAACGACGACGGCAACCGCTTTGACCCGAACGCCGACGTCATCGTCGGCACGTACGAGGGGATCGACCACGCGCTTCGGACCGGTAAGGACCTCGGCGACGTCGGTACGGTCGTCATCGACGAGGTTCACACCCTCAAGGAGGGCGAGCGCGGCCACCGCCTCGACGGGCTCATCTCGCGGCTGAAATACTACAGCGAGAATCGGATGGAGACCAACCCGGGGTACGGCGGCACCCAGTTCGTCTACCTGTCGGCGACGGTCGGGAACCCGGAGTGGCTCGCCGAGAACCTCCGCGCGACCCTCATCGAGTACGAGGAGCGACCGGTGCCGATCGAGCGCCACGTCACCTTCGCCGACAGCCGCGAGAAGGCCCAGATAGCCGATAAGCTCGTGAAACGCGAGTTCGACACGAAGTCGTCGAAGGGGTATCGCGGACAGACGATCATCTTCACGAACTCGCGGCGGCGCTGTCACGAGATCAGCCGGAAGCTCCGGAACGACTCCGCTCCGTACCACGCCGGGCTCGACTACAAGCGCCGGAAGAAAGTCGAGCGACAGTTCGGGAATCAGGACCTCTCGGCGGTCGTCACCACAGCGGCGCTGGCGGCCGGCGTCGACTTCCCCGCCTCACAGGTGATCTTCGACTCGCTGGCGATGGGGATCGAGTGGCTCTCGGTCCAGGAGTTCTCACAGATGCTCGGGCGGGCCGGGCGGCCGGATTACCACGACCGCGGCCGCGTCTATCTCCTCGTCGAGCCCGACGGCGTCTACCACAACTCGATGGACCGCACCGAAGACGAAGTCGCGTTCACCCTGCTGAAAGGCGAGATGGAAGACGTGGCGACCCATTACGACGAGACCGCCGCGGTCGAGGAGACGCTCGCGAACGTCGTCGTCGCGGGGAAGCGGGCCAAACGACTCAACGACCGAATGATCGGTGAGGTGCCGACGAAACACGCGGTCGGAAAGCTGTTAGAGTGGGAGTTCATCGACGGTTTCTCGCCGACCCCGCTCGGTCGGGGGATAACGAGACACTTCCTCGCGCCCGACGAGGCGTTCTACATCCTCGATTCTGTCCGGAAGGGGACTGACCCGTACGACATCGTCGCCGACCTCGAACTGCGCGACGACGAGGAGTGAACGGAACGTAATCGATCGTTCGACTCCAACTCCGAGGTCGACGGTCGAATGCGAGGCTGTATCAACGCTTTTACTCACGTGGTGTCGTCATTCGTGTATGCTTTCGCTGGGGGTGTTGTTGACGGGGACGGTGGTGCCACCGGTAACCGTCAACATCCTCGTCGTCTTTGCGATAATCGTGGCTGCGCTCGTCCTGTTTATTACCGAGCCCGTACCCATCGACATCACCGCGATCGGCGTGATGGTCGCGCTGATCGTCCTCGAACCGTGGACGCAAGTCGACGCTGCGACCGGTGTCGGCGGGTTCTCCAGCTCCGCGACGGTGACCGTCCTCGCGATGTTCGTGCTCAGCGAGGGGATCCGACAGTCGGGGCTGATCAACATGATCGGCGCGTGGATCGCCGAGACGTTCGGCGATAGCCCGTTCAAACAGCTGCTCGCGGTGCTCGGGCTCTCGGGCGGGACGGCCGGGTTCATCAACAACACGCCGGTCGTCGCCATTATGATCCCGATGGTGACGGCGATCTCACAGAAGACGGGCATCTCACCGTCGAAGCTACTGATGCCGGTGTCGTTCATGGCGATGCTCGGCGGCATGTTGACACTCATCGGGACGTCGACGAACATTCTCGCATCGGACGTCTCGGCGCGGCTCATCGGCGAGCCGTTCTCGATGTTCGAGTTCACCCAACTCGGGCTCATCGTCCTCCTGACCGGGGGTGTCTACCTCGCGACCGTCGGGCGATACCTCCTCCCGGAGCGGATCCAGATCGACGACGAGCTGATCGAGGGGTTCGAGATGACGGAGTATCTGACGGAGGTCGTCGTCCGCGACGATTCGCCGCTCATCGGGAAGACCGTCACGCAGAGCCTCGAAGACCTCGATATCGACGCGGACATCGTCCAGCTTATCCGCGACGACCGGGCGTTCACGGAGCCGCTCGGACCGAAGGAGATCCGTGAAGGGGACGTGTTGGTGTTGCGGACGGATCGCGGGAGTCTCATCACCCTGGTCGACGCCGAAGGGCTCGATCTCGCGCCGGACGCGGCCGTGAGCGAGGATCAGCTCACGACCGAGGACGAGACGATCGAAGCGGAGACGGAACAGAATCTCGTCGAGGTGATCATCTCGCCGGAGGCGCCGCTGATCGGCGAGACGCTGGAGACGCTCAACTTCCGCGATCGGTACGACGCGACGGTGCTCGCGATCCGACGCGGCGGGAGGATCATTCACGCGCGAATGGACGAGCGGCGGCTCCGTGCCGGTGACACGCTCCTCTTGCAGGCGACCGAAGAGACGATACGCCGGTTCAGTAACGACCGGAACTTCGTCGTCGGCGGCCGGCTGACTCGTCCGGACTTCCGGACGAACAAGATCCCGATCGCGATCGGAATCATCGCCGGCGTCGTCGGACTGGCGGCGCTGGAGGTCGTCCCGATCCTCGTGAGCGCGCTCGGCGGGATCGTCGCGATGGTCGCGACGGGCTGTGTGAAGCCGAACGAGGTGTACTCCTCGGTCGACTGGAGCGTGATCTTTCTGTTGGCCGGGCTCATCCCGCTCGGCGTCGCGATGGAGCGGACGGGGGCCGCCGAGTGGCTCGCGAGCGTCGTCGTCGTCTCCTCCGGCGGGCTCGACGCGGTGATCGTGCTCGGGCTGTTCTACCTGTTCACCGCGCTCATCACGAACGTCGTGAGCAACAACGCCAGCGTCGTGTTGATGATCCCCGTCGCTATCGACACCGCGGAAGCGATCGGTGCCGAACCCTTCTCGTTCGTGCTCGCGGTGACGTTCGCGGCGTCGACGGCGATGCTCACCCCAATCGGCTATCAGACGAACCTGATGGTGTACGGGCCGGGCGGCTACAAGTTCACTGACTTCTTCCGGCTCGGCGCGCCGCTCCAGCTGATCTTGACCGTGGTGACGACGCTCGGGATCGTGTACTTCTGGGGCGTATGACTTGCCTCGGGGTCAAGCCCCGAGAGTTTCGCGTGAATCCATCGCCGAAGCAGCCGCGTGAGTCGGTGACACGCATCGACCGCCCCGCCGAACGAAACCCTTTAGCGCTGCATGCTGATAGTAACTGGTGAGGGACCGTGGGTTAGTCTGGTATACTTCGGGCCTTGGGTGCCCGTGACCCCGGTTCAAATCCGGGCGGTCCCACTATTGCGGCGCGAGCAACGTCGCGAGCGCCGCGGCCGTGAGTCGGATTTGAAGCAGGGAGCGGAACAGAGTGAAGCGATTGGGGTTCAAATCCGGGCGGTCCCACTATTGCGGCGCGAGCAACGTCGCGAGCGCCGCGGCCATGATTCGGATTTGAATCCAATCAGTCGTGCGTAGCGAAGCGAGCGCCCGCGGCGGACGGAGAGGTAG
>LKMY01000083.1 GCA_001564205.1 Nanohaloarchaea archaeon PL-Br10_U2g5 | reverse complement strand
TTATACGTCCATCGCCACCAGCGGCTCGCCGGCTCACTCCTCGGTCAGGTCGGTATAGGTTCGGCGGATCGTCACGGGAGTCACGTCGGCGACGTCGGCGGCCTCTTGTTGGGTGCAGCTAGCGCCTGCTGTGCGGGCTGCGGTGTACAGACACGCCGCCGCGACGCCGACCGGGTTGCGTCCGTTCGCGATCCCCTCTTCCACGGCCCGCTCGGCCAACTCGCCCGCGCGTCGCTCGACGGCCGACGAACAGCCGAGCTCGCTCGCAAAACGCGGGAGGTACTCGACGGGACCGGTCGGCCCGATCGGGAGCCCCAGTTCGCGGTTCATCGCGTCGAAGGCGGCCTGGTGTTCGTCCTCAGTCGCCTTCGCCTCGCCACAGATCTCTCCGACGGTCCGAGCGACGTCCGCGGTGCGGCAGGCGACGTAGACGCAGGCGGCCGCGAAGCCTTCCAGCGACCGCCCGCGGAGCAGGCTCTCAGATTGCGCGGAATCGAACAGCGTACAGGCCGTGTCGCGGACGCTGTTCGGGAGCCCCAACGCGCCGGTCAGCCGCCGAACCTCGGTGTACGCGTACACCTTGTTGCGGTCGCGCTTCGTCGAGATCTGCGCGCGGTTGTGTTGAGTTCGCATTCGGGCGAGCCGCCGGCGCTTGCGACCTTTCACGCGCGTCGACCGGCCGATCTCGGTCGAGAGCCCCCGATCGTGGCGAGAGCGCGTCAACGGCGCACCGGTTCGCTTCGGATTGGTGTCGTCGTCCGCGAACGAGCGCCACTCAGGGCCGTGATCGATGCGGTCTGCCTCGACGACGAGTCCGCAGTCGGTACAGACGCGCTCGGCAGCGTCCACGCGCGTGCGGCCGCCACACTCGGGACACTCGTCGACGGTCGCCGATTGTTTTTTGCCGCCCGTCACGGCTCTCTCGTTGTCGGCTGCAGCTCGCTCGGCGTCGGCTGTGGTGGCTTCTGCGGTTCGGTCGGTTGACTCGGTGCGGTGCGAACGGATGCGGGTCGGACGCGTCTCACTCATCACACATCGAACTCGGGCCCGATGCCTTACTTAAACCCGGGTAGATCGGGGGGAAACCGACGTGATCAGCGCGGTCGAACCAACCGGTTACCGGTCGGTGATATCTCGAAACATCCCGCCGCAGTACGGTGGTTTTAACTTATATGATCGGATACACATTCGTATGACGCTGTCGGAGATCGCGGACGGCCTCGAAGTGACGTCGCGCCAGCGGGAGCGTGGCGTCACCGTCGCCGACGATACGGACACCCCGCTCGTCGACCGGCTAGAGCCGCACGCGGACGACCTCCCCTGTACCCCGGCCGCGACGGCGACGCTCGTTGAGACGTACACGACCGGGCGATGCATCGGCGACGCCGCCCGCGAGGCCGGCGTGACGCCGATGACCGGCGCGAAGACGCTTCACCGATGTGGCGTCTCGGGGATCTGCCCGCTCGCCCCGAGTCGTCGAGGCGTCGTCCGCGATTGGCTGGACGGTCGGATCGCGCGCAGTGAGGCGGTCGCGCTCGCCGGCGGCGACGAGTCTGACTTCGCGCTGGCGACGTACGTCGAGACCCACGAACCGCTGTCGGCTGTTGCCGACACAGTCGCCGCTCGCGCTGCGGGCTCCGCGCCGCTTGGTGAAAGCCACGGCGAGGTGCTTGGCGACACGCTCGGATCGCCCGACGGTCTCCGTTGAGGGGACAGGCGGGCTCCGCGCCGCTTCCGTTCTTGTGACCGCTCTCAGGATCGCAGCCGATCGAGTACCCCGGACTCGTCGAACTCGATTCCGATCGACGTATCGAAGACGCTCGCGTACGCGTCCGCAATCGCTTGCGTGTACGCTCCCGTTCCGGTCGCCGTGACGGGTGCGCTCGCGACCGCTGGCTCCGTTTTCGGGAGAAGGATTTCGGCGTCGTTGTCGACGCTGTCTAGACCGCCCTGCGAGGCGCCGTCGCGTGCGATCGCGATCGAGCCGTCCACGCTGCTGCCGATATCGGCGATCCGGCCGCGGAGCCGCTGCAGGGCGTCTTTCCCGTGAGTCGTGGCCGGGTACACCGCTTCGACACGATCCGCGGCCGTGACGGCGCCGACTGCCTCGTTAGATCCAACCGGCGCGGCGTCGACGATCACCGCGTCGTAAGCGGTCGCTGCGTCATCGATCCGCCCGCTGAGCTTCTGTGCTGCCTCCGCAGTCTTCGCCCGAGCCATTCGCTCGAACGGGGCATAGGCGGGGATCGCGTCGACTCGTCCCCGAAGGTCGGCGCCGCTGTCGACCCCCGTCAGACGGTCGCCGTTGCTCTCGCCGCCGACTGCGAGCGGATACGCCGCGGCCGACAGCGACGCCCCGGTACTGTCGGTGACCAGCGCCGTGCAGTCAGTCTCGATTCGGCCCGTCACGTACTCGGAGAGCCCCTGCGTCGTGAACGCGGCGTCGATGACGGCCACGTCGCGGCCGTCGCGAGCGCCGAGCGCAGCCAGCTCGACGGCAGTTCGCGTCGTCCCCGCACCGCCGGTCGCCCCGACGAGCGCGAGCGTCGTCGCGTGCATACGCTCAGCTACGCAGTGTTCCCGTTAACTCTGTTGAACCCTGGCCGTGGTAGCGGGTTGCCCGTCGGCTCTCAGCCTGTGATCGCCGCGGCGACGGCGTCCAACTCGTCGTCGGAGAGGTCGGGAGCATCGCCCGCGACCGCATGAATCGGCGCGCCGCCGTCACCGTCGAATCGCGGGATCACATGGACGTGCGCGTGCGGAACCTCCTGTCCGGCGGCCTCGCCGTCGTTGATGCCCACGTTCGCCGCATCGGCGTCGACAGCGGCCTGGATCCGTGGAGTGAGTTCGGTCACGGCCGCGAACAAGGCGCCAGCGAGATCACCGTCGAGGTCGCCGACGTGCTGGGCGTGCGCTTTCGGGATCACGAGCGTGTGTCCCCGCGAGAGCGGGTTTGCGTCGAGAAATGCCAACACGTCGTCGGTCTCGTGAACGATTCGGGCCGGGATGTCACCGGCGACGATCGAACAGAAAATGCAGTCTGTGGACATACGTGAGGGGTCGGCGTCGCGGCTCATCAAGGTTTCCCGGGGCGTGTGGCTATCGCCGCCGTCCTCGCGGAGTTCGCCGACTACTCGTCCTCGCCTTTCCGGACGGTCCCGCCGACGACGAGCGCCGCGCCGATGATCACGAGGTTCTTGATGATGTACTGGCCCTCGACGGTCAGCTCGTGTGGGAACGTGACGAACACGACCTCCGGAAGCAGAACGATCGGCAGGAACGTGCCGGGCATCTGGAGGAACAACAGGAGGATCCCGACGCGAATGAGCGGCCGGTAGAGCAGACACAGCCCGATGAGCACCTCCCAGACACCGAGAATCGGGACGAACAGCTCTGGCGGCACCACGTACACCGTCGCGGCGACGAGATCCGCGGCTGGGCTTCCGCCGATCACCTTCAGCCCGCCGAACCAGATGAAGACGACGCCGAGTGCGACGCGGAGCGCCGGGATCCCAAGCCGGTTCATCTGCCGCGTGATCTCGCGGTCGACGCGATCGAACCGCTCCCGAGCCGAGCGGAGACGGTCCGCGGCGCTCACGTCGGTGTCGGCGGCCTGTGAAGTCGTCATGGTCTCTCGGATAGATGTTGGTGTCCAGCACGCAAAAAACCTCGGTAGCAGGGCTGAGTACGCCGAAAACACCATTTCGATCGTGAAGAAGTCCACCGACAGCGACGGGTTTTCGATCAGCTCTCGGCGGCGGGGAACGGCACGTCGATCAGGGTGCCGTCGTCGGGGAGGAGACACTCACCGTCGAACGCCTCACGCGCTTCACGGAGGATGGACGAGGCGTCGCCAGCGTACCGCGAGGAGACGTGGACGAGCGCGAGTCGCTTCGCGTTTGCGCGGGCGGCGATCTCGCCGGCCTCCCGCCCCGTCGAGTGGGCCGTGTCGCGAGCCCGGTCGGCCATATCGTCGGCGAAGGTGGCGTCGTGAACGAGGAGGTCGGCTTCCTCGGCGACCGCAACCGTCTGCTCCCGCGGGCGGGTGTCGGCGGTATACACCAGAGTCCGGCCGGGGCGCGGCGGGCCAACGACTTGAGCCGGCTCAACGACGGTCCCGTCTTCGGCTTCGACGGGCTCTCCCGAGTGTAGTCGGCCGAACTTCGGCCCCACGGGAACGCCGAGCGCTTCGGCTTTCGGCCGATCGAACCGGCCGCGTCGGTCGTCCTCTTCGAGGACGTACCCCTGTGACCGGGTGCGGTGTTCCGTCTCGAAGGCGCGCACGTCGTAGCCGTCGGCGTCGAACGCGATCTCGCCGGGCGCGACGGGATCGATCCGAACGCGAAAGGCCGGATCGTGACCCACCGCGTGCACGAGATCGCGAAGGTCGTCGGCGGTGTTCGGCGGACAGTGGATCGTCAGCGGCTCCACTCGATCGTTGAATCCGAGGGTCTGGACCAATCCCGGGATCCCGAGGACGTGGTCGCCGTGAAGATGTGAGACGAACAGGTGGTCGATGCCGAACCCGGTACCGAAGCGCATCATGCCGCGCTGGGTCCCCTCGCCGCAGTCGAAGAGGAGGCCGTCGCCCTCGCGGTTGACGAACAGTGCGCTGGGCGCGCGCTCGGTGGTCGGGACGGCGCCGCCCGTCCCGAGAAAGGTGACGCGAAGGGACATACTCACCCTGTGGTCGGCGGTGATAAACTCCTTTCGAGGCGCGACGCTCGCGACACACCGTCTCGCGTCCCTCGTCGGTCGAAGCCGACATGTGTGCGCCGCGCCGAACGCACCTATGTACGACTCAATCGCCGCGCTCGTCCGACAGGAAGGGTGGCGCGCCGAGGGCGACGCGGCTCGTGTCCACTACGATGGCGGAGGCGACCGGTTCGCGGTGGAGTTCTACGCCGATCCCGGCCTTGTGCTCTACTGGACCGTCCCCGCCGGCACCGGAGCCAATTCAGGGGGCGTCTCTCCGGGGAGTCCCGCCGGGACCACTACCGAGAGTGCCGAGACCGCCGCGCCGGTTCCGCGCGCGAACGTTCCCGACCCGCTTCGCAAGCGAATCCGGAGCGATCTCGCGGCCGCCGACGTCGATCCGACGGTCGAGCGCACGGCGATCTGACGCGGCTCCGGCAAGCTGTGCCGGAGTGTTTCGGTTCGAAAGAAACCTATTTGCGGCGGCCTCCGTGTGAGATGGATAATGAGTAGTATCGACTGGGAGAAAGACGACCCGTTCGAGGAACAGCGGGACAACGTCGAAAACCCGATGCGGCGACTGTTCGCCGTCTACGGGAGGCCGAACTGGTTCTCGTTGACCGTCGGCATCGTCGGCAGCGTCTTCGCACGGCTCCTCGATCTCCTCCCTCCGCTCCTCCTCGGTATCGCCATTGACTCGCTGTTTCCGCCGCAAACGACGGATTTTGCGCTTCCGATCGTCCCTGACACGTGGATCCCGAACGAACTGGAAACCCAGTTCTTTCTCGTGGTCGCGATCATCGCTGGCTCGTTCGCGTTCGGTGCGATATTTCACTGGCTGCGCAACTGGGGATTTAACGCGTTCGCACAGGACATTCAACACGAGGTTCGGACGGATACCTACGACCAGATGCAGCGGCTCAATATGGAGTTCTTTTCCGACAAACAGACCGGCGAGCTGATGTCTATTCTTTCGAACGACGTGAACCAGCTCGAGCGATTCCTCAACGACGGGCTGAACTCCTTTTTCCGGCTCGCGGTGATGGTGTTCGGAATCGCCGGGCTCCTGATCTACCTCAACCCGCAGCTTGCGGCGGTGTCGCTGCTTCCAGTCCCGCTGATCGCCGGCTTCACCTACGTGTTCGTAAAGCTCATTCAGCCGAAGTACGCGAAGGTCCGCTCGTCAGTCGGGAAGGTGAACTCCAGATTGGAGAACAATCTCGGCGGGATTCAGGTGATCAAATCCTCCAACACGGAGTCGTACGAATCGGACCGCGTTGACGATGTCTCTCGGAAGTACTTCGACGTGAACTGGGAAGCGATCGACATCCGGATCAAGTTCTTCCCGGGGTTACAGCTGCTCTCCGGTTTCGGATTCGTGCTCACCTTTGCCGTCGGCGGCTACTGGGTGTTCACGGGGACGGGGCCAGGACCCCTGACCGGTACGCTCACCGCGGGGACGTTCGTCACGTTCATCCTCTACACCCAACAGTTCGTCTGGCCCATGGCGCAGTTCGGACAGATAATCAACATGTACCAGCGGGCTCGCGCGTCTTCCGCGCGGATGTTCGGTCTGATGGACGAGACGAATCTGCTCGCAGAGGACGACGGCGCCGAAGAGCTCGCTATCGGGGACGGAAACGTCGTCTACGACGGAGTTACCTTCGGCTATGACGACGATGAGACGATCATCGAAGATGTCACCTTCAGCGTCGATGGCGGCGACACGCTCGCGCTCGTCGGCCCGACTGGCGCCGGCAAGTCGACCGTCCTCAAGCTCCTGCTTCGGTTGTACGATCCGGACGACGGCGAGATCCGGATTGACGGCCAGAATGTACAGAACGTGACGCTCCCCTCGCTTCGCCGTTCCGTCGGCTACGTCGGCCAGACGACGTTCCTGTTTTACGGAACGGTGCGCGAGAACATCACCTACGGCGCGTTCGATGCCACCGACGAGGAGGTCGTTGATGCCGCGAAGGCAGCCGAGGCGCACGACTTCATCGAGAACCTCCCGGACGGGTACGACACGATGGTCGGCGAGCGCGGCGTGAAGCTCTCCGGCGGGCAGCGTCAGCGCGTCACCATCGCGCGAGCGGTCCTGAAGGACCCCGACATCCTCATCCTCGACGAGGCAACGTCCGATGTCGACACTGAGACGGAGATGCTGATCCAGCGCTCGCTCGACCGGCTCACCGAGGACCGAACCACGTTCGCCATCGCGCACCGGCTCTCCACGATCAAAGACGCCGACACGATTCTCGTGTTGGAAGGCGGCGAGGTCGTCGAACGCGGTACCCACGATGAGCTGCTCGCCAACGAGGGGTTGTACGGTCACCTCTGGGGCGTTCAGGCGGGCGAGATCGACGAGCTGCCACAGGAGTTCATCGACCGCGCACAAGAACGCACCGCGCAGCTGATCGAGGACGCTGAGTCCGACGACGACTGAGTC
>LKMY01000082.1 GCA_001564205.1 Nanohaloarchaea archaeon PL-Br10_U2g5 | reverse complement strand
TCGGAGGACGTCTCCGACCGAGTCCGCGAGGGGATTCGACGAGAGGTCGATCGGATCCGCGAGTGATCCCTCGTCTCATCACGTACCCCCTCCGAGGGTCACCCCGGTTCGACGCGCTCCTCGTCGGCGGCGGGCTCCACCTGCTCGCCGTCTGGCTCCCCGTACTCCCGTTCGTCGCGGTCGCCGGCTACCTCGCTCGGGTGCTTTCGACGACCGCGACGACGCCGTCTCACACCGAGCCGGAGCGCCCCGGCTGGCGTCCGGTCGCGCCGCTGCTCAAGGACGGTATCCGTCTCTTCGTGACGTGTCTCGGCTATCTCCTCGTTCCCGTCACACTGCTGGTCGTGACGCTCGGCGGACCGTTGGAGGGGATCGATCCGACGGGAACGACTGACGGCGTCATCTTCCTCGCGGGGACGACCGTCTCGACGCTGCTCGCGTTCGCGCTGATATACCCCCTCCCGGCGGCGCTCGTCGCGGTTGCTCGCGAACAGACGCTGCGAGCAGCGATCGACACGACGCTCATCGGGGCCGCGACGCGCGACGCTGGCTACCTCGTCGCGACGCTGCTTTCGGCCGCCGGAGTCGCGGTTGCCGCTGCCGCCTACGGTCCCCTCAATGCCGTCGCTCTGGGATTTTTCGTCGGATTCTACGCTGAAGTCGTCGCCGCGGCCGCGGTCGGCGAGGCGACGGGTCGCGCGTGGGAGCAACAGAGCGTGTGACGACCAGAGCGTGTGACGACCGCTACCGCTGTCGGCTCCGTTCGCAGATACTCAGACCCGCGCCCCGTCTAACTCGGCGTCGTCGAGCGAGCGGCTATGGAGCGCCTCGCCAGAATTCCTGGCGAAGACGTGGATCGCTTCTTCGGGAATCGTGACGGTGACGTCCGAGCCGGCATCGATCCGGCGCAGGCCGTCGACGGTCGCGATCAGCTCCGGGCCGTCGACGACTGAGAGGTGAACCACGTTCTCGTCGCCCATCGGCTCGACCACGTCGACGGTCGCGGCGAACGCGTGGTCCGCGGCTGGCGCCGCTCCGTCACTCACGCCGTCGACGACGATGTCTTCGGGGCGGATCCCGAGCGTGACCGTCGGGCTGTCCGCGACGGCGCTCGCGGCCGTCGCGGCGAGCGGGTATCGGAACCCGTCCGAAACGAGCGTTTCGTCGTCGACGTCACACTCGATGAAGTTCATCGACGGCTCCCCGATGAAGCCGGCGACGAAGCGGTTCGACGGGCGGTGGTACGCCTCCAGCGGCGTCGCGACTTGCTGGAGCTCGCCGCCGTCTAAGATCGCGATCCGGTCGCCCATCGTCATCGCTTCCGTCTGGTCGTGAGTCACGTACACCGTCGTGGTGTCCAAGTCGTCTTGGAGCTGCTGTAGCTCCGTGCGCATCTGCGAGCGAAGCTTGGCGTCGAGGTTCGATAACGGCTCGTCCATGAGGAACGCCTTCGGCTCGCGGACGATGGCGCGACCGAGGGCGACGCGTTGCTGTTGACCGCCGGAGAGCGCCCCCGGCTTCCGGTCGAGGAGCTCGGTGATGTCGAGCATCGCGGCCGTCTCTTCGACCCGCTCGTCCATCTCGTCGCCCGCGAGGTCGGTCGACTCCTCCAATCCGAAGCGCATGTTCTCTCGGACGGTCATATGCGGGTAGAGCGCGTAGCTCTGGAACACCATCGCGATGTCCCGCTCTGCGGGCCCCTGTTCGTTGATCCGCTCGTCGCCGAGCCTGATCTCGCCGTCCGTGATCGTTTCGAGCCCCGCGACCATGCGGAGCGTCGTCGACTTTCCGCAGCCGGACGGACCGACCAAGACGAGAAACTCCCCGTCCGCGATGTCGATACTCACGTCGTCTACGGCGAGAACGGAGCCGTCTCCCTCGCCGAATCGTTTCGTCACCGAGTCGAGTTCGAGTCGTGCCATTATGTTTCACCTGCGACGCCTTTCGCGAACTGCTCGCCGAAGAGGACGTACACGATAAGCGTCGGCAACGCCGCGATAAACGCCCCCGCCATCTGGAGGTTGTACTGCTGCACGAACGACCCCTGCAGCTGGTTCAACGCGACCGTCACGACCCGGTTCGACGGATCGCTCACCAAGACGATCGCAAAGAGGAGGTCGTTCCACACCTGCGTGAACTGGTAGATGAGCGTCACCGCGAAGATCGGCACTGACAGCGGGAGGATGATCCGTCGGTAGATCGTCGCCGCCGACGCGCCGTCGAGCCGCGCCGCCTCGATCATCTCCTCGTCGATCGTCGCGTAGTACGCTCGGAAGAGCACGGTACAGATCGGGATCCCGTAGGCGGTGTGGGTAATACTCAGGTTGATGAGCCCCTGGTAGTCGTCGACGAACGCGAGAGGAATCCGCGTGCCGAGGTCGACGAACGACCAGAACTGCGTGAGCGGTACCAACACGGCCTGATACGGGATGAACACGCCGGCGACGAACAGCGCCAGCACGCCGATCTGGCCGCGCCAGCTCAGGTTCGTCAGCCCGTAGGCGGCGATAGAGCCGAAGAACGCGGACAGGATCGTCGCCGGAATCGCCATCATCGCGCTGTTGACGAGTCCCGTCGAGAGCCGGTCGAACGCCAGCTGCCACGCGCCGAGCGTGAACTCACCGGCCGGCGGCGGCGCGAACGGGGTCGTCGCTCTGAATCCGTCCGTCGTTTTGAACGCCGTCATGAACCCGGACTCCAGCGGCGCGAGGTAAAACGCCACCATCCCGAGCAACACGGCGTACAGCGCGACCCGGGAGCGGTCGATCCGGTCGAAGCGAGACGATGTGTCGTCTCGCGGTGTCGTGGACTCCGTGCTCATAGCTCACCTCGTCGGTACTGCAAGTAGAGGTACGGACCGATCACCGACAGCGCCATCACGAACAGCACCATCGCGACCGCGGAGCCGTACGCCCACTGGAGCCGGTCGAACGCGACGCGGTACATCATCACCGCGAGGATGTCCGCCGAGCTGCCGGGGTTGACGCCGAACAGCACGAACAGGAAGTCGAACGCCTTCAGCGCGAACACCATCAACACCACGGCCGCCGACATCGTCGACGCGCCGAGCTGCGGGATGATCACGCGCCGGTACACGCGGACCGCCGACGCGCCGTCGATCCTGGCGGCCTCGTACTGCGCGCTCGGAATCGCGCGCAGCCCGGCAAGGTAGACGACCATACAGTAGCCGGAGAACTGCCACATCAGCGCGAAGATGATCGCGGCGAGTTTGAATCGCGGATCGTCGAGCCACGCCTGCGTGAGGAATCCCAACTCGACAGTTGTCCAGAAGACGGCGCTGTCGATGACGCCGACGACCCCTCGTATCGACTCGTTTATCAGCCCGATCCGCGGGTTGTACATCCACGACCAGAAGATCGCGGTGACGACGAACGAGAGGCTCATCGGCAGCAGGTAGATCGTCCGGAACGTGTTCTCGAACCGGATCTGCCGGTCGACGAGGATGGCGAGCACCAGCCCGACGATCAACGAGAGGACGGTGAACACGAGCAGCAGGACGATGGTGTTCCGAAACGCCGCGATGAAGGAGGCGTCGGTCAAAAGCGTGGTGTACGCTTCGGTTGACAGCTCGGAGTAGTTCGGCTGTCCGAGCCCCTCCCACCCGGTCAGCGAGATGACGAAGTTCCAGCCGATCGCCCCGTAGACGAACAGCAGCACCAGAAACCCGGGTGGGCCCCAAAAGGGAAGCGACTCGAGGAACTGGCTGCGTCGAAGCCGCGTCGCGAGCGAGGCGCTGTCCGGTTCGGCGGCCGTGCCGCCGTCGGCGCGGAGTCCGTCGCTCGGAGCGTCTCCGGCGTTGTCTCCGCGCTCTCTGTGAGAGCCGTCGTCCGCGCCCCGTCGTTTCGAGAGCGACCGCCGGATCCGGTCGAACATCACGCGTTAGAACGCGTCCCGGATGGCTTCGTAGGCGGTGTCGATGTCGAGGTTGTCGTTGAAGTTGGCGAACGCCTCCTCCAACTCGGACTGCACTGCCGGCACAACCGCCGTTCCGTGGGCGATCGTTGGCGGCTGCGTGTCCGAGGCGTCGAAGTCGTCGATCTGTCGAGAGAGGAACGGCCCGAAGTCGTCGGTCGGCACGTCCGTGCGCGGCGGGATCGAGCCCTTGATCGGATTGAACCGCTCCTGGGCGTCGACGGTGCCCGCGTAGTTCAGGAACTGCTCGGTCGCCTCGGGCGAGGGGTTGTTCGTCGGGAAGACGAACGAGTCGATGACGGAGTGGTAGATCCCGTCGCTGCCCGGGAACGGAACCATGTCCCAGTCCTCGCCGAACTCGAAGCCGTCTGCAGCCTCGTACTGTCCCGCCGCCCAGTCGCCTTGGTGTAAGAAGGCGGCTTCGCCCTCGATGAGACGGTCGTTCCCCTGATCCCACGAGATGGAGCCGGCGTCTTCCGGGTAGTAGTCTGCGTACTCGGAGAGCAGTTCGAGGGCCGCACGGACCTCGTCTTCGAGGCTCTCGACGTCGCCCTCGACGAACGAGAGGTAGTCGTCGGTTCCCCGCTGACCGAGGAAGACGGCCTCGAACAGCTGGAGCGTCGACCACGGCGCCTGCGTCTGATGGGCCATCGGTACTGCGTCGGTGTTCTCGTCGACCGCTTCGAGCGCGTCCAGCACGCCCTGGGGATCGTCGATGTCCGTCGCGTCGACGTCGGCCTCTTCGAGGACCTCGACGTTATAAAACAGGTTGTTCAGACGGTGGATGTTGATCGGGACGGCGACGAGGTCGCCGCCGGGCTGTGAGAGGTCGACGATATCGTCGAGGTACGCCTCGCGCATCTCGTCGTCCCACACGGAGTCGCCAATGTCTTCGAGCAGCCCCTCGTCCGTGTACGGCGTCAGTGCCTGACCGGGCCAGATCTGGAACGTGCTCGGCGGATTCCCGTCGAGCACCCGGTTTTGAATCACCGTGTCGATCGCCGAACCGGCGCCGCCGGGCGCCGGGTTATCGACGATCTCCACGTCCGGATGTTCCTCGCGGAAGCCGTCGAGGAGCGCGTTGTACGCGTCCTCCTCGCCGCCGGCGGTCCACCAGTGAACGATCTCGAGCTCGCCCGCTTCGGCCTCTCCGCCGTCGTCGGTGGTTCCGTCGTCGGTTGCTCCATCGTCGGCGCCGTCGTCTTCGATGCCAGCATCGCCTTCCGGATCATCGGAACAGCCGGCGACTGCGACGGTCGCCAGCGCTCCGGCGCCGGCGACATACCGGCGGCGGGAGATGCGGCTATCCGCGTCTGTTCGCTTGTCGTGTGACATATACGGTTGTTAATCGTGTAGGAGTCCACTTAACGGTTAACACTTATTTACGATCGGTGCCGATTTCGATCATTCCGTCTCCGGGAGAGATCGGTCGAGTAACGGGGCGTTGCGTCGGACCGACCGATTCTTGAGCGCTGCGCCCCCACTGACACGTAATGGAGGAACCGCTGTGGATCGACGCGCACGCGCCCGCACTCGAGGAGATCCGTCAAGACGAGGCCCGTGAGCGCCTGGAGCGCGCGATTGATGAGCCGATGAACCTCGTGGTGCAGGGGCCACCCGGTGTCGGGAAGACCGCCGCGACGCGGGCGCTGACGCGTGTTTCTCACGAGAACCCGGAGTCGGACCTGATCGAGATCAACGTCGCCGACTTCTTCGGCCGCACGAAAAAAGAGATCCGAACGGACCCGCGCTTCGAAGGGTTTCTGCAAGGGCAAACGGAGTTCTCAAAACAGTATCGTCGCGGGAGTGATCAGCGAAATAAGTATAAAAAAGACATGTCGAAAGCCGACATGGTTAGCCACGTACTGAAAGAGTCGGCGTCGTACACGCCCACGAGCGGTACGTACAAAACAATCCTCCTCGACAACGCCGAGTCGATCCGCGAGGATTTCCAGCAGGCGCTTCGGCGCGTGATGGAACAGCACCACCGGACGACGCAGTTCGTGATCGCCACCCGGCAGCCGTCAAAGCTCATCGCGCCGATCCGTTCGCGGTGCTTTCCGGTCCGTATGCGGTCGCCGACGGTCGACGAGACCATCGATGTCCTCGAAACGATCTGCGACCGCGAGGACGTCGATTACGACGGCGACGGGCTCGAGTTCGTCGCCAGCGCGGCCGGCGGCGACCTCCGCGAGGCGATCCTCTCCGCGCAGGCGACCGCCGTCGAGGGCGGAGAGATCACGATGTCGACCGCCTACGAGACGCTCGGCGAGGTCGGCGATGACGACACCATCCGCGGGGCGCTTGCCGACGCGCGAACCGGCGATCTGAAAGACGCCAGAAACGCTCTCGACGACCTCCTCGACGACGGGGGGTACGACGGTGGTGAGCTGTTACGCGAGGTCCTGCGCGTCGCCCGCGCGGGCTCGGAGTACGGGGGTGACGACCTCGCCCGGCTCCACGTCCTCGCCGGGGAGGCCGACCTCGATCTGACCGACGGGCTCGACGACCGTATTCATCTCACTCATCTGTTGGCGTCGTGGGCGGCCAGCCGGACCGAACTCCGACCACCGCTGCGCGACCCCATGGAGACCGGACAGTGAGCCGCGCTCCGCCGCTGGCACGGCTACTCCCCTTCCCGGTCGTCGACGAGGCGTGGCGGCTCGCACTCGTCCCTGCCCTCCTCGCCGCCGTCACGCTACCGCTTCTCCCGCCGGTCGGCGCCGTATCGCTCGCGCTCGCGCTCGGAATCCTCTGGTTCCACCGCGACCCGGACCGCTCGCCGCCGGACGCCGACGGGATCGTCGTCGCTCCCGCTGACGGGACCGTGAGCGTCGTCCGCGAGGAGGGGAGTCGCCTGCGAGTGGGCGTCTTTATGAACGTCACCGACGTGCACGTCAACCGCGCACCGATCGCCGGCGAGGTCCGGGAGGTCCGGCATCGCCCCGGAGCGAACCGGCCGGCGTTCGACAAGGAGTCCGACCGCAACGAGCAGGTCGCGATCGACTTCGGGGAGTACGAGCTCCTGATCATCGCTGGCTGGTTCGCCCGGCGCATCCACCCGTCCGTCGAGGCCGGGGACACCCTCGACCGCGGCGACCGTGTCGGGCACGTTTCGTTCGGCTCCCGTGCGGATGTGGTGTTGCCCACAGCCGTGGACCGCGAGGATCTTCTTGTTGCCGAGGGCGACGCGGTCCGGGCCGGCGAGACGATCATCGCCGAACGACCGTAGCCCACTCGGAAAGCGGTGTGCCCACAGACCGTCTGGGGTCACGATCTCGCTACCGGGCATAAGATTTTGTCCCCTCGATGTG
>LKMY01000081.1 GCA_001564205.1 Nanohaloarchaea archaeon PL-Br10_U2g5 | reverse complement strand
TGCGTTGTTACTGTGGGACAGACAGAGGCTGGCGGGGAGAACGTCCCCACCCACGAGGCTGACAACCTTCGTTTCGTGGGCTGGGGTCTTAATCCTTGCGTAGAGGCTTCTGTCGGCCAAATATGACCGAAGACCCAATTGAGGAGATTAGGCGGTCGTTAAGCACCGAGCGAGAGATCAAGCGCCGGGCCTCAGACTGGAAGGATCAGTCGGGGGGGGACCGCGTGGGACGGTGTACTCACCCAGAACACGGGCACACGTCCGACAAAGGTGGTACGCCGAACCTAATCGTCACCGACGACGACGGGTGGTACTGCTACTCCCACAGCACGGGCGGTGGGATCTTCGAGTGGATCGCGGTCGAAGAAGGTATCTGCTCGTGTGGCGACCTCCCCCTCTCAGACGAGGAGTTTAAGCAGTCCCTAACCGCGGCAGCAGACCGGGCTGGTGTCGACCTCGGGAGTGGCCCGTCCCCAGACGACTACGAGGAGGCGCAGGAGTTGGAGTCTCTGTCTGACTACCAGATGGCGCAGTTCGCCCTCGAAGAGGCCGTGGACATCCTCCATGATAACCTCAACTCCGTGATCGGAGACCAGACGGTCCGTGGGCTGATTAAGGAACGCCGGCCGTTCACAGACGAGGTTATCGACAACGCGAAGATCGGGTACCTCGACGGACAGGCCCACGCGGATATGCTCGAACGGCTCTCCGCTGAGGCACTGCGCGACATCGGCCTCCACCGGGACAACGACTCGCTCCACGGCACGGGGCGTATAATTTACCCCTACTACGATGGCGACAAGCCATCGTACTGGGTCGGTCGGAAGACGGACAAAAGCTCGATGGACGCAAAGTACCTGAAGCCGCACTCCGACACAACGGTATTCGACCAGCCCATCTACGAGTACACCCCGGACAGGGTAACAGCCGGAGAGGGTGTGTGGGTCGTGGAGGGGATACAGGACGCGATCGCTCTGTCGGAGCATGGAGGCGTAAAGACGATCTCCGCGGTCGCTACGAACCCGTCACCGAAGCAGCTAAACCAACTGGTGTCCCGGGGGCAAGAAGCCGGACGGGCGGTTATCTGCTTCGACGCAGACGACGGTGGTCAGGGCGACTCGGTTGAGTTGGCTCTCGACCTCATGTCCGCCGGGGTACAGACGGCGATCGCACCGCTCCCCGATGGTACAGACCCCTGCGACTTCTTCTTAGACGGTGGGGAGTTTGACGAGTTGGAGGCTCACCCCGCCGCGAAGCGCATTATCGAGGTGAAGGGAGACAGCGATCCGCTTATCGAGCGTATTCTCGACACCGCCGAGCCGGAAACGTCCCGTGGAGAGCGGTTGGTTAACTCTCTCGCGGAGGTGACGCCGATCCGTAAGACGGTCCTCCGCAAGATGATGAAGGAGAACCGGGAGTACGAGCAGCAGCGCGGTTGGAGGGAGCCGTCGATGGTGAAGAAGACGGCGGGGACAGACGCCGAGTGGACCTTTGTGTACCCCGATGGGACTGAGATCGAGATGTCGAGTATCACAGGACGCCGCTCTCCAGCGAAGTTCTCGGATAAGTACGGGGCGGTGTTCAACTTCTTCCCCGACATCAGCCGCAGCGAGTGGCTGGAGATGGTGAACGAGTGGATGTCAGAGGTGCGTGTCGAAGAAGTCGACCCGCTCTCCGACGAGGGGCGCACTCGTGAGTTGGTACAGGAGCAGATCCAGTCGGCCTACGCTGTTCCAGATAAGGACCAACTGTCGGCTGTGGGCGAAGAAGCGGTGGCGTACAGCGACGGCGAGTCTGAGATACTCGTCCTATCGTCTCTTCTCGGCGATTGGCTGGACGAGATTGACGTAGGACTCAGGCAGGCAGGGGAGTATCTTCAACCCATCCGTGACGGGGGGACAAAGCGACTCCGCGTCGATGGTGTCCGAAAGCGTTTCTGGATATTCGACGCCCAGACCATCGAAGACAACGGCTACGCGCTACCTGACGCCAAGCCGCCTGCGGACACCACCGAGGAGTTTGAGGAGAGTGAAGAGCTATGACTGAGGGATCTGACGGAGACGAGATCACGCTGAAGGGAGGCGACGAGTACCCGCCGGAGGTGTCTCTCAAGCTCAACGGGCCGCCGGGGACCGGGAAGACGACGCAACTGCTGGAGCGGCTCACGTCGCTTCTCGACGGCGACTACACGCCGCGTGACATCGTGTTCGTCACGTACCGGAAGGAGATGGCTGCGGAGTTTCTCCGCCGCCTCCACGAGCGCGGGCACATAGACGAAGAGGAGGCCGAGAAGCCGTGGAAGCACGACACGCGTCACTTCGGGACGCTCCACGGTGTGTGCAACCGGATTACGTCGGATGCTGTGGTCGTGGAGAATAAGCACCGCCGCGATTTCATGCTCTCGGAGTATCACGCGAAGTTCGACGGTCGGGGCGCTGAGTGGGACGACAACCCCAGTCAGAGCGACCCGATCGGGACGATGCTGTTCGACGCCTACGACTGGTGTGTGGAGAATAAGCAGCACTCGTTCACCCGCGCCCCGAACTTCAAAGAGATCCGCGATAAGGCGATTTCGCCGCCCTCGTTCGAGGAGTTTGACGACGCGTGGACGCAGTACAAGCAGGACGGGAACGAGGATGGGAAGCCGCTACGTGATTTCGCTGGGATGCTCCGCGAGGTTGACCAGCGCGGTCTCCGGCCGCGGGGAGACATCCTGATCGTAGACGAGTACCACGATATGACGCCCATTATGGCGTCCATCTGCGAGGGCTGGATGGACGACTTCGAGACGGTGATCGTGGGTGGGGACCCGCTTCAGGCCATCTACTCGTACAAAGGTGCGGACCCGTCGTTCTTCACCGATCTGGACCTTCCCGAGGTGCTGCTCGATCGGACGTACCGCGTCCCGTCGAACATCTGGAACTACTCCCGCTCCGTGATTGAACACGATCCCCCGAGTATAGAGCCTGACGCGGCTGGTGGGGACGTTCGCGCTGTGGACGACGACCCTCACCGCGTCCTCGACGTGTACGGAGAGGAGTCGGTCATGTTCCTCGCCCGCACGCAGTCGCAGCTACACGACATAGCACAGCAGCTACGCGAGCGTGGTATCATCTTCCGGTCACAGGATGGTATCGGCGGGTGGAATAACTCGAAGACGCTTCTGGGTCTCTACAACGCGCTCCAAAAGATACGGAACGCCCGGCCGATGGATAACGTCAATCCTAAGACCGGTCAGACGGGCATGGCGCGCTTTAGGCAGGATGAGGTGGAGTATGGGTTCCGTCTCCCAGAAAACGTCTCTATGGAGCCGTCAGAGGCTCGTGTGCTTATCGACAAAACGCCCGCCGGGTACTTCTCCACCACAAAGAAGTCAGTGCGGTCGTTCACGAAGGGCGCTGATAGCGTATCCGGCACAGACCTCCTCACACGCGTCGAGCCGTCTTTTTGGGATGATATGACCAACGGGTCGGATTCTGTCGACCACTTGCTCTCCTACGGAGCGAAGGACACGCTACGTGCGGCTCTGTCTCGCAACGACCGCCCGTACCCGGTGATCGACACGGCTCCTGTTCCCGACGTGTTGACCATCCATGCCTCGAAGGGGAAGGAGGCTGACACGGTGGCTCTGTACGATGGTATCCCGGGAGCGGTCCAGCGGAATATCAGCGGCGACCCGCGTGAACGGCAGGCTGAGAGCCGTGTCTGGTACGTTGGCTGTACGCGGGCTGCTGAGAATCTCCTCGTCTTCCGCGATCAGTTCGACTACGTGGACCCGTTCTTGCCGTCGACTGCGTAGCCCCAACGATTATTAGGGGCTACGTCAAACACTCTCATGTCCCGAGAGGGACGTATCGTCCGTGACCATCAAGTCGATCTTCGGCATGAGTACGTCGTGGTGTTCGTTCCCGGCCGGGTCTCTCCTGTGCCCGGTCGTTTCGTTGGTTCCGATAAACCGCTGTCAAAAGGGTTCGTAGTGTTTCAGAGGAAGCGTGGCCTCTTCACCACGTCTCCCTCTTCCTTCAACGCCTTCAGCGTCTCTTCTGGTGGTTCACCGAATATAGCGAGCGCCGATCCGTGAGGCGGGCTTCCGACTTGCTCTCCAGTGTCAGGGTCGATGTACTTCACCCGCCCGTGGAAGAATACGGTCCACCGGCAGTGCTTCGCTATCACCCCGTGCCACCACGAGATAACGTCTGTGCTGTCAGGTATCAGCACGTACACCCTGTCGACTGTGTTCTTCTGGTACTCCGCGGCTGCTTTATCCAGCCACGCTGTTTTATCGCTGTACGGAGGGTTGCAGAACACGGTCCCCTCCCAGTCGTATGAGAGGCCGTCCTGCGGCGGTGAGATGTTGATGTCACCGATCTCAGTCCCCTCGCCGGCACACGGGTCCATGTCGATCGGGTCCGTCGCCTGTATCCGTTCGAGGACTCGTTCCGGGGTCTGCCAATTGTCCTTATCGGTCTTGGACTGCTGACGCTGGCTCATTTATCGTCCGTGTGCGAGTGTTGCCGGAGGTCGTCCTGCTCGCGCAGCGCCTCCACGATCTCCTGAAGCTCCCCGACACGGAACGGGCGCGTCCCGTCTCGGATCTCCCGAAACTCCAACTCCAGCGCGTCGGCTACTGCGCGTCGGAGCAGCATATACGACGGCGACTTCTCTGTCTGAAACTTCATCCACCGAGCCACAACGCTGCCCGTGAGGTACCAGTGGACGCTGTTGAGGTCTTGCTTCCGTAGTTGCGTCCGCGAGAACCCACGGAACCCGACGATCCGTCCAATCTCGGTGAGTAGCTCTTCTTTCATCATGTCGGCCGGGTCCATCTCTCGGACCTGACTGACATCTCCTGTGTCAGACATGACGTGAGGGTCTAATGCGCCAGATGTAATAGTATTGGCGGTTGATGGACAAGCATGGAAGCAATAGCTGAGGCTGATATGGACCAGTTCCGCAAGCGGGTGGTGGGCCGCTCCATCGGAGAAGACACGTTCACCGCGTACAAGCTCTGGATAGAACGGTTCGAGGACTGGTTTACCGGCGGAACACCATCTCTGCGGGACTTAGAGGACTTCGACACCATGCTGGAGGATCCGGCACAAGCTGTCTACCCGTGGGAGAACGACACCGGACGCCCCGCGCCCATGAGCTACTCGTATTCGTCGCGCAATCAGGCGATCTCCGCGGTGAAGATGTGGGTTCGTCGGCAGTACGACGTGGAGATACCCGAGCAGCCGGGAGATATAGTGCGTGGCGAGGAGGAGCCGTTCTCGCCGACGTATCTAAGCCGAGAGCGCGTTCGGGACATCGTTACGTCCGCTGGGTCGTCCTGTAACTGCGACGGCTGTGCGGCGGCGCTGGCGGTCTCATATGACGCTGTGCTACGGGCGTCCGAGTTGGTCCGTCTAACTATGTCTGATCTCGACCGCGAAAGTGGCGAATTGAGCGTGACGGCTTCGAAGGGGTCCCGCGACTCCGTAATCGTCCTCAGCGACGACACGATGGAGCGGGTTGAAGACTACCTCTCGACTGCTGAATCCGGCAGCGGAAAGCTGTTCACGAACACATACGGCGACTCGTGGACGAAGGGGGCGTGGAGTAAGCACGCTATCGACTACCATGTCCCAGAGGGGAGCCACGCTTTCGGCCGTCACACGCCTATACTACACCAGTTAGAAGCGGGTGTCGATTTCGGGTCTGTCTACCGCCGCGCGCGCCACAAGTCACCAGCGACGACAGCGAGGTACGCCCGCCACGTCGACGTGGATGTTCCCTCGTGGGCTGGTGATTAGTCGTCTCCGAAGACCACTCTGTTCACGAGTCCACCCACGACCGTCCCCACTGCGGTTGAGACAACCATATGCCCGAGGCCGAAGTTCTCTATCTGACTCTCTACACCGTCAGCGGCGTCCTCGAACGCCTCGGTACTCATGGCTGGTACTGCTGCGCGGTTGCCTGAGAACGCTTCCGAGCGGCCGGAGCCAAACGGAGCAGCCCAGTTGTGAGCCTCCACGCGCCCGATTCCTTCGGCGAGGTCAGCGTATCCGGTGGTGCGAGTATCCAGAAGCTCACTCAGGGAGTCTCGGACGCGGCGGCGTCCTTCTGCCGGCTGAATACGCCCGTCACGGATCGCCTTTGTCAGGTCACGTGGCCCGTCCATCTCGATCCCAAGCGCGTTCTCAAAGAGGCGCTGTCCGGCTTCCATGTCGTCTGGGGCAACGAACACGTCGGCCGTGTCGGTTCCGACGACGATGCTCACTCCCGTCAGGCCGTAGATCACGTTTGCCATGTCTGGGAGGCTGTTCACCGGGTTCTGTATCTCGTCGGGTGTGACGTGGGTGTGCCACGTCCCGCCCTTCTCCAGCGGGCACGAGGCGAGGTCAATCGCGCGCTCGAACCGCCGGAGAGGCCCGCGGATACCACCTCCTTCGGGACACTTTGTCCGGCCGGCTTCGCGGATGTCGCCGTTCGCGGCGGACTCGATCGTCTCGCTCACGATGGTCCGCATGATGTCGTCACGTTCCATCATCTGCCCCGCGAGCCTGTCTGCCGCGGGGTCGCGCTCAACTCTGGGGTCGACTTCCATACGCTCCGGTACCACGCCCACGCCCATAAGCCCCACCCGCGACTGACACGTCCACGATAGGACACCCTGCACACAGGCTTTAAGTGGTTATCGTGAGGATGTGTATTCGCATGGCAAATTCCGAAACCGCAGGAACCTTCGACTTCGTGTACGAAGGTATCATCGAGGACCGACAGAACGCGTCGACCCGCGAAGCAATCAACGCCGCGCAGGGTTCCATCTCGAACCCGATCAGCCGCGACATCCTCCCCGACATCGACTTCGATACGACCGGCGAGACCGCCTTCACGGGCGACGAGCCGATGTTCGTCCAGACGCCCGATGATGATCTGGACGCTGGTGACTCGGTTATCGTCTACGAGATCGACTCTGACACCGGGAAGATGGACGACCGCGTTCTGGCGATCTACGGCTTCGAGGTTGTCGAAGGCGGCGACCTCGTAGACGTTATCCAGTTCCGCGGCTCGGACGGTCAGGTCTTCGAACGCGCACACGTACAGGGCCTCGAAGAGTCGGGAGATACGCCGGTTGACCGCCAAAAGGTTCTCCGCTCGCCGGTCCTCTTCCGCCCGCAGGACAACGGCGAAATCGAGTTCGTCTTCGGTGACGGCTACACCGAGGCCGATGATGGCGAGGTCCGCGTCAAGCTGCTCGGCGTCACCGTCGAGAAGCG
>LKMY01000080.1 GCA_001564205.1 Nanohaloarchaea archaeon PL-Br10_U2g5 | reverse complement strand
TACCGTCGTTGGGACTCTGGCTCCGGTTGAACCCGTTCAAGCACCGCTTTCACGGCCGCAAGAGCGCCAATACAAAGTGATCACGGACCCACCGCTAATCTAGACAGCCATGACCTCCCGTCGACGACTCCTCTCCACGTTCGCGCTTCTGTTCGGCTCCGGAGCGGTGGCGTCGACGGCACTCACCAACACGACAACGGCTCCCGATGCCGACCTTCGGATTCTCGCGGACGCCCGCCCGCAGAACGTCGTGCTCCGCCCCGATCGGGACGACGAGGCGTACGTGATCGCCGAAGACGACGGCGAAGGTGGCCGCCGCGTCACCGAACTCGTCGTCGGCGCGGCGGACGACCGCGGAGTCAGCCGAAGCGCCGAAACCCGCTTCGAGCGACTCGTCGAGATTCACAACGAGCCCGGCGGCCCTCCGATCGACGAGCTGTACTTCACCTTCGAAGTGACCGACGACGGGCTCGAACCCGACGACCCCTCCCCGGCCGTGATCGCCGACACGCTCTCTATCGTCTCCGCGAGCGGGGACGTTGCGGGCACGGGCGATCAGAACTACCTCGAAACCACCGACGAAGGGCCCCCGAGCGGCCAGCTCACCCCGAACAGCTCGATTCCGTTCGGGCTCGGCGTTGATCTCCTCGGACACGGCGTGACCGACCTCCCGGATCCAGAGCGATTCGACGTGATGCTCGTGATCGAGAGCGGACAGCAGGGTGGTGGCCAAGGTGGCGGAAACTAACCCGGTTCACCGGGGGCACGAAACCGACTTGCCGAGAGCCGACTCGGTAGTGTGACCCACCGATCCAGCATCGACCGTTTATGCATGGTCAAGCAGCATCTCGAAACCGACACCAACCCCATAGACAACAGCCTAACCTTTCGTCATTTCTCGGTCAAGCACACCGTGAACCGGGGCGGCGATACTCAAGAGACCCTTTCAGCCCGTACAAGCGAATCAATACAAAGTGGGTAGGGGATAAGGTACAGATATGGCTAACAGACGCAGCGTCCTGATCGGACTGGGCGGATTGGTTGCTGGCGGCGGCGCGCTCCTCGGGACGGGGGCGTTCACCACGGTGGAAGCCGAGCGAACAGTGTCCATTGAGACGGCGGGAGACGCCGACGCGTTCCTCGGCCTGCTCGTCGACGACGATTATGACGTTGGTGAAGATGGTATTGTCGCGCTCGACCTTGGTGGTGACAATGCGGCCGAAGGTGACGGGCTCCTCCTTGACGCCCTCACGACGTACGAGCCAATGCTCGTCGTGCAGAATAACGGCTCGCAGAACGTCGACTCCATCGAGTTTGAGTTCGACTCTGAGAGTGGCCCCGATATCGTCGATGTCGGCGACGTCGACGGAAATGAATTCGGAATGGAGTTCGACTTCCATGGTGAGTTCGATGGCGAAAATAGCGATGGATTTGACGACGAGCTCGAAACAAACGACAGTGACCCGAGTTCGGACCCGCTTGAACCCGGTGAAGCGGCCGCATACAACCTCCGCGTTGACACCCGAGGAAGTGACCTGGGTGACGATGAGGAATTCGATGTCACCGTAACGATCACCGTCGAAGCGGGCAACTAACTGGAGCCACTACCGGTTCTGAACCGACCTAGATTGCCATTCGAATTCCAAACATCATACCACGACCCGGGCACACCGCCCACAACCCCCACACATGCCTAACAGACGATCACTCATTGTCGGCCTCGGCGGCCTCGCCGCTGGCGGTGGTCTCGTGCTCGGCACGGGAGCGTTCTCCACGGTCGAGGCACAACGGACAGTCTCGGTCGAGACCGCCGGCGACGCAGACGCATTCCTCGCGCTGGAAAGCGCCCGTGAAGATGGTGAGTACGTCACCGAGGAGGACGGAGTCATCGGCATCAACCTCATCGGCAACGATCAAGGTGCAGCGGGACTCACTCGACAGGCCATCACCACATTCCGGAACCTCGTCACGGTGACCAATCAAGGCTCACAATCAATCGAATCACTCAGCCTCTCGTTCGCCGACTCAACCGAGATCAATATCGACGAGACGTTCAGTTTCCCTGTCAACGAGCCGGACAGCGAAGAGACCGCGACCGTCGGTAATGGCGAAAACGTGCTCGGACCTGCTGTCGACGCGACTCCGGAGTCGCTGCAGCCCGGAGAAGCGGTCGTCTTCGGAATTACCGTTGATCTCGTCGACGGCGGGACCGATGACGGTGACCTCCCAGAAGACAGCGAATTCAACCTCACGATCCGTGCGGAGACCGACCCGACCAACTGATATCGAGACGCCCAACGCGAGGGTTTCGTCCAAGTTTCGATGACACGACCGGACCTGGGCGTATTGGACCGCTTTTAAGTACAAAGTCGCTCATCTTTCGCATAACTGGTCGATGACTGACGCCGATATCCTCGCCGAGCGTTCGACGGACACGACAGTCCTCATCATCGTTGCGGATCGAGACGAACGTGAAACCTACACTGGGTGGCTTGACGATCATGACACCCGAGTTGCACCCGGTAATGACGCCTCCACAGACACCCTCGACAAACTGGATGACGACGTCGACGTCGTGGTATTGGACGGTGGGCTTACCGAACCAGACAGCGCCGATCTTATTGGACGCATCCGTGCACGGCGCGTTGGCTGTCAAATAGCGTTGCTCTCACACGTCTCGATTGCAGAGTCAGTCCACAGCCTCGATGTCGATGAGTACGTTCCACGGCCAGTCACGCGCGAAGAGCTTCGGGCTACCATTGACCGGCTCGCAGACCGCGTCATATTAATGAAGACCATCGAGACGTATCTCACGCTTGTCGAACGGAAACGCAACTTCGAACGTCGATTCGATGCCAATAAGCTAGCCGAACAGAGTCACTATCGAGAACTGTCCGGAGAACTTGTCGGTCGCCGCCGTCAGATAGATTCACTGCTCGCACAGCTTGCAGACGAAAATAACGACGCGGCCAGTGCCGCTGATCAAGAGTCTGTCACTGGGAATCTCCCGACTGAGCAGCCGCTATACCGAACCCGATCGCGAGAGTTTTATGGACTCTGGGCACTCGCAGCGCTTACCTACGGGCTCGGAGACATCGTCTCAACGACGGTTGCAGTATTCGGAGCCGACGGGATTAACGAAGCAAATCCGGTGGTCGACACGCTGTTCGAGACAGTCGGCCTGCCAGGGTTTCTCGTGCTCAAATTACTGGTGTTTCTCGTATTGATCTCAGTGAGCGTCCAAGGCGCTCGTACACACGATCGATTCAGTTATTACTGGCCACCAGTGGTGACGACACTCCTCGGATTCGGTCTTACAACGTGGAATATTCGGCTCATTCTAACAATGTGAGTTCCCAGCACGTACCCTTACAACCATTTTCGAATTCGCCGCCGGAGCTTATCAACCATCGACACATCCCGATCTGTCGACCGGAACCGGAACGGCTGCAGCCCGACTGCGATGATGAAAATTGGTGTGACAATAAGCACAATGACAGCGTTGATGCCGGCTATCGCCATGTATGGATGAATGTCGTGTAACGAGACGATCAGACTCCCCGGGAGCAACTGTACGTACTGCCGTTCAGAGACCGATCGGACGTACGCGCCGGTTTCATCCGGCGCGTGAATTGTTGCTGTCGCTGTCTGGGTTTCTCCTCGAGACACTGCCAGGACACGATTCGAAACATCGACGCCGGAGCTTGCTGGTTCGATCACGGCGATCCGCGGGAGAATCCCATCGTTCGTAAACGAGTATTCGAACTCAACGCTTTCACCCCGCTCGATCACAGTCGGATTCTGACTCGGTGACTGTGAGCTAACGATTGTAATGTCGTTCGTTCCAGAAGGAATTACCATACTCGCTGTTGCCGGCACCGTGATTAGCAACAGAATAACGACGAGCACCACAAGAGCACTTGTTGTCCGGCGTGCAGACCGATCCCGACCATCACGTTTTCGATCGCTTCCAACTCGTTCGCCGATGATACTGTATCCGAGCAGCAGCAGCCCGGCGATAGTTATCATCGAGCCAATGTCACCGTCTGCAAGCCCTGCAAGCCCGGGGATTGCTCCGAGCAGTCCGGCGGCAGCTCCAACCACACTCTGTAACGCCATCGCCACGGTTCCGATCTGTGGAATTACGACAACCTCTCCATTGAATTGGAGTGCAACAGCAGAAATTTGTGACGCTTGGACCGGTGGCTCAGGACCGTCTTGATCAGTGAAGGGGTTCGCATCACCTTGGGTGATATACCCTTCGTCGGTCTCCCCGACCACACGGTGAGTTGTTAGCCCACCGCCCTGTAGTTCGCGAGCGTCAAAAGTCACCACATCACCCTGCTCAGTGTCACCGGCGACCGCCGGTGGAACTGCAATGAATCCGTCGCCGGGCTCAAGAGTCGGTGACATACTACCTGTGATGACAAATCCGAGAACGATCGGTTGACCAAGCTGTTGGCCAAGCAGCATGGCAACAACTAGCGCCACCACAAGTATCGTGAAACCGGAGCCGGCTATCGACCGCAGATTCATACTGATCGTTCACTGCTCCCTTTGTTTCAACGCGTTTTGGCCCCATCCGGAGGCCACTGCGCCGAGAGAGAACACAATTCATGCATAGTAAGCGCGGATTACTTAAATGTGATTCGCAACCACCGATTTCAGGTGACCTCCTCCTCGCGGTAAACGGCGAAGCTTCCCACGGTACTGCACCGGTGAGTTGAGATGTTTGCTGGTTTCCGACCCGTCGGCATGACGGGTCGATGACAGGGCCACACCCCCGTTACTCCTATCCCTGATAGGGGGACTCGGAGTTATCTTGTTAGCCGAGACACCACAGCGGTTCGAAAGTTGTTTCAAACATCTTGGATTTCAAAGTCACGATATTGTCCAATTGGGGGGGACGGTCATGCCGCCTCGGTATGCATCACGCTACGATCCGCCATCAGTTGAGTATCCAGATTCCTGCTCAACGAGGGTTGTAGAGGCGGTTTCAGGTTCACGCCCGCCGTTCACGGCGGGGTTCTCTCCTCGCAAAAAACGTGCACCAACTGATCTGCCGATCCATAGTTATAATTACATTGAATATACATATTGGCATGCTATCAAATGGCGCGTAATCGTCCAAATTCTCGATCTGGACGCCCGAATGACAGCAGTCACTCATCGAAGACACAAAGCGATGCGCGACCAAACAGAGCCGCTATAACTCCTCAATCGAAACGGTCGTCGCTTACCTGTTTCAATCGGAGCGCCCTGTCCATCTCCGGCGTCTTTCTGCTCACCTTTACGAAGTTCACGGACGCGCTCACGACTGGGATCGGACTGCGATACATCCCTGACATCTATGAGATGAATCCGATCGCCAACGCTGCATTCGAGCAACTCGGCATCGTCGAGGGGCTGCTGTGGAGCTCGTTCGTCGTCGTCGTGGCGATTACGGTGTTCACTGAGATTTCGGCTACTGCCGTCGCAACCCGTCGTCCCGACGGCCATCTCGCACCGGTCGTCCGGCTTGTCGGCTACGGTATCCCCGCAACCGTTTTCGCGCTCGTCTCCATTTATAATGTCCGTATCCTGCTTGCCGGCTTTGATCTCACCGTGATCCTGTGACATCCGCCCCACCGAAGCGCGAGAATCCCAGACTACCGGTCTGGAAGGCTTAATTTGTGAATTTGTCCGGCGGCATCGGTGAGTCAGCAGTTCGAATTGTGGGCTTCGAGAAAGGGTTCCAACTGCTGGTGTCGGCATCAACTGACTCGAATCCGCTCGCACAATATGGACACTCTGGGTCGTCCAGCATTGAGAGGTCAACGGTCGATTCGCACGCCTCACACTGTCCAGTACTGATACCAGCGGTGGCCGCCTCCTGTCGCAACCACTGGAGTTGCTTGCGATCGGTTTCTGTCGTTTCGATCCTGTCGATCTCGTTTTCGAGCTCGTCGATCCGACTTTCGACCGACTGCGTCGTGTCGAGTAGGCGTTCGAACAACCCCTCGATCTGGTCGAACTCCTCGTCGATATACGATTCCAACGCGTCCTGTTCCTCACCAGTTTGTTCAATATCTGCCGTGAGTTCCGCTTCGACTCGGTCGATCTCAGCGGAGAGCTTGGATTCTAGCGCGTGAATCGCGTCGGGATCGATGTCGTCGCTTTCGTCTGATTCTAATTGCTCTAATCGGTTGTGGATTCGCGTGAGGTCGTCGCCGATTTGCTCAGTGAACTGGTCCTGTTTAGATCGCTGTTTTTCAACGTCCAGTGACAGGTCGTCCACTTGACGGTGAAGCGTGTTCACCGTCTGAACCATCTCGAGCTGCGTTTGGATGGATTCTCGGAGAGCCTGAATTTCTTGTACGGCGGGGTCAACACCATTCGCGTCCCGTGATGGGTCTTCGTCTACGGGTGACTCATCCTGCTCACCCTCTGCTGATTCTTCTGTCGCTCCATGGGGTCCGTCGAATTCATCTCCCGTGTTGTTCGGCTGTTTTCCGAGCTCCGATCGGTTGCCTTCCTCAGGTTCGTCCGTCTCGGCTTTGCGTTCGACGGAATCATTAACGGGCGTGCGGTCATCAACCTCGTGTCTCTTTGCCGTTAGCTCAGAAACCGGTGTATCACTCGCAACGTCAGCCATCTCGTCGAGAACCCAAAAAGCGGATACCAACTGGTTGAGGAGGATTTGTTCGTCAACGTCCCGGGTGTTTGCGGTGTGAGAAACCCATTCCTGGAAGGTATCGAGATTATCAATGGGTGGGTTCTCGTTGTTCCGGGAATCAGACATCTACGGAAGTTATTGACTGAGGGCAATATTAATACTTCCGCCAATTATTCCGGCTAGTTTATTCTGTATCTTATTTTTCTGCCCAGAGAAGGGAAGATGTCAACTTGGAGCGTCGCTGAAAGAAGCGGTCGAGCAAGGGTACAGCGGTGTTGAACGATATTCAACCCCATCGCTGAGACGTTTCACTTGTAGGAGGTATTTTCTCGTGAAGATATGCCACTCTGTAGGTGGATCCTCGCGGCATTTTTGTATCATCCGGGCTCTCGTATTGACCGATCAAGGGTTTGTCGATTGGTCTCACGAGGGGGTGTCCTCCAAAGATTTAATATGTATTAATTAAGTCATCTGGTAGACATGAGACAGCTGATTACCCAGTCCTTCCGTGCCTACGCTGCAATCGCTGTGATAGTTGCCGGATTCACTGCTCTATGGGCACTTGGTGTGATTTCCGTAGCGGTTCCAGTCATCGGATACGCCTGGTTAGCGGTCGCAGGAATAGGCACAAT
>LKMY01000079.1 GCA_001564205.1 Nanohaloarchaea archaeon PL-Br10_U2g5 | reverse complement strand
GTGCCACCGGTGACGAGGATTCCGATGAGAAGCAGATTCGCTTTCAGAATCTCGATCGCCTTCGTGTCTATTTCGCGGAGCCGTTCGACCTGGTAGTCGAACGTCGTTCGTAGCTCTTCACGGGTCGCCGCGGCGACTGTGGGGTCGATCGCCGACTCTTTGTCACCCCGAAGAGACTGCTTCCCAGCCGAATTGACGAATCGGGGGGATCCGTCCGTGGTCTCGGCGGGTCGGTCTCCGGATCCACCAGACTGCTCCCCTCGGTCGGTCATACGTCAGCTGTTTCCGAAGCATCGCCGTAAGGCTACCGGCGAGGAATGGGTCCGGTTCCGGTGGGAGGCCCGCGTTCCCGAGTCGTTTTATTCTCCTGTTGTGATGACTCTCTATGAGTCAATCGCCCCCTGATCCGGAGCCGTTTCGGTACGACAGCGAGGTGGAGCCGGGAGAGAAGCGACACATCCGGTACGAAATCGGCGAGACGTACCTCGGCGATCCGATCGAGATGCCCGTGACGATCATAAACGGCGAGGGCGGCGGACCGACTCTGTTTTTGAGCGCGGGGATCCACGGCGACGAGCTCAACGGCGTCAAGGTCGTTCAGGAGGCCGCCGCGAGCTACGAACCCGCCGATCTCCACGGCACACTCGTTTGTTTACACGTCTGTAACGTGCCGGCCTACGAGGCACAACGCCGCGACACGCCGATCTACGACCAGGATCTGAACCGATCGTTTCCGGGGAAAGAGCGCTCGAACACCACCGAGCGGATGGCGAACCGGATCTATCAGCGATTCATCTCGCAGTGTGATCTCGGATTGGATTTCCACACGTCGACGCGGAATCGAACGACCATCTACCACGCCCGTGCCGACCTCGACAACCCGGCTGTCCAGCGACTCGCGCGCGCGTTCGCAACGAACGTCGTGCTGTACGGCGGCGGCGATACGGGCTCGCTCCGATCGACGGCGACGGCGGACGGGATTCCGACGGTGACCGTCGAGATGGGGCGCGCACACCGGTTCCAACCCGTGCTCGTCGAGAAGGCGCTAGAGGGGATCGAAAGCGTCCTCGCCGAGTACGAACTCCTTCCCGGCGAGGCGGTCCACTGGCCGGGATGGTATCAGACGACCTCCGCCGACAGCACGAAACGGTGGCTACGGGCCGACACCGGCGGGCTCGTCGAGATGGAGTGGGGTCCGTATCCGCTCGTTTACGAAGACGAGACGATCTGCACGATCACGAACCACTTCAAAACGGAGGAGCACGCGGTCGAATCCCCCTTCGACGGGTTGATTGTCGGCTCGCTGGAAAATCCGGTCGCCGCGCCCGGACATCCCCTCTGTCACATCGTTCGACTGGACGGTGAGACCCGACGAGAGATCGAACGAGAGATCGAGATCGGCGAGTTCGACGGCTATCGCGCTCACGGCGACGCGTGGGCTGACGACTGAAAGCGATCCCCGCCGCCCGACGGCTCGTCGTCCGTTCTCGCCGCTGATAGCCACGGGGGTGAGTTTAACCCGACCGCCGGCAGACCGCGAACCATGATCGAGGTGGCGGGGTTACGGAAGACGTACGGCGACTTCGCTGCCGTCGTCGACAGCAGCTTCTCCGTCGACGAGGGGGAGGTGTTCGGCATCGTCGGACCGAACGGAGCGGGGAAGACGACGACCCTGAAAGTGCTCGCCGGGCTCGTCGACCCGACCGAGGGAACCGTGGAGGTCGCCGGCTTCGCCTCCGACGACCCCGAAATGCGCCGGCAGCTGGGATTCCTCCCCGAGGAGTCGCCGCTCTACGAGGAGATGACGCCGCGGTCCTATCTCCGGTTTTTCGCAGACCTGTACGACGTGCCCGGTGACGTCGCGGACGAGCGGATCGCGGCCGCGCTCGACCGGCTCGAGCTCGACCATCGAGAGCGCCGGCTCGGGGACATGTCGAAAGGGATGAAACGGAAGGTCGCCATCGCGCGCTCGCTCGTCAACGACCCGGACGTCCTCGTGTACGACGAGCCCGCGTCGGGGCTCGACCCGGTGACGACGAACGCCGTATTGGAGTTCACCCGTGAGCTCCGGGCGACCGGGAAGACTGTCGTCTTCTCCGCACACAACCTGTACCACGTCGAATCCGTCTGTGACCGCGTCGTCGTGATGAACGACGGCCGGATCGTCGCTCGCGGGAGCGTCGACGGGATCCGTGAGCGACACGGCGAGACGAGCTACCACGTCTTCACCGACGTCCCCCCCGATCGAACCGGCTTGTTGGGCGCCCTCGACGTCGCACCCGAAGAGATCGGTGACCGCTTTCGGACCGTCGTCCCGGATATGGACGCGGTCGACGCGGTCCGGGAAGCGGTGACCAGCATCGGCGGCGAGGTCGTCGACATCCGCACGCGAGAGCCGAGCCTCGAAGACGTGTTCCTCGATATCGTCGGGCGGCCGATGCCAAGGAGAGCCACCGGAGACGCGGCCGCGTCGAACAGTGGGGCGGAGCGGGGATCGAAAGACGGGCCGGAGGGAGCCGAGTGATCGACCGCCTCCGGAGGGTCCTCCGGGTCGCCCGGTGGGAGACGGTCCGGGCGGGCGGTGGGGTCGACAGACGGACGCTGCTCGCGGTGCTCGCGCTGCTTTCGGTTGCCGGAGTGGTCCTCGGTGGAGGCCTGGCGGCCGGCGTCGTCGGGATCGACGTCGACCGCGACGTGTATCGCGTCGGCGTCGACACCGAGTCCCCGTACGCGGACGCAGTCGAGGCGCGGCCGTCTCTCACGCCAGTGTCTGCCGATCGGGCATCGCTCGGCGAGACGGTCGATATCCTCGTCCTCGACGACGGCGTCGTCGTCGCCAGCGACACACCGAAGAGCGAGGCGGCTGCGGCCGAGTTCCGCGAGGCCGTCGAGGCCCACAACGAGCGACTGATGGCCGCCGAGGAGAACGCGACGGCGGCGTTCCCACTCACAGTCAGCCTGCAGTACGTGAGCCGAACGAGCGGGCTCGGCGTGGAAGAGACGCTGGGCGGATCGGCTGACGATGACGGTGGCGCCGGAGAGAGCGGTGCCACGGACGACGAGGGAGACGATACTGCCACGGGGGAGGCTGACGAGGACTCCGACGTATCGACCGATTCCGACGGCGATGACGCTGAGGATAGCGATGACAGCGGGCTCGCAGTCCCGTCAGTCAGCGGCGGCGCGTTCGGTGCCGACACGGTGGGTGCTCCGGGAGCGATCACGCCCCCGTTCCCGTTCGTCTCGCTTCTGCTCGCGTTCGTCTTTCTCGTGCCGATGAATTTCTTGATTCAGGCGTACGGCTCCTCCGTGCTCGATGAACGGACGAACCGTCGCGGCGAACCACTGCTCGTGACGCCGCTCGCACCCGCCGACATCGTCGCCGGAAAGACGCTCCCGTACGTCGCAGTTGCGGTCCTCATCACGACGCTTATCGCGGTCGCGGTCGGCGGCGGAGTGCTCTCCGTGCTCGCCGTGTTACCGATCGCCGCGACGTTTCTCGCGGCCACCTTCGTCGGTGCGATGTTCGCGCGCTCTTTTAAAGAGCTCACCTTCGTGACGGTCGGCGTGAGCGTGCTGCTCACGACGTACGCATTCGTTCCCGCGATCTTCACGAACGTCACTCCCGTGGCGCTCGTGTCGCCGCTCACGCTCGTCGTGTACGACCTGCAAGGCGAGGCCGTCTCCACCGGTGAGTTCCTCTTCTCGACGACACCGATGGCGGTCGGCGCGCTGCTGCTGTTCGGGCTCGGGCTCGGCGTCTACCGCGAGGAGGACATGTTCACGCAGAAGCCGGTGTCACGGAAGTTCCTCGACGCGCTCGCGGTGCGGCTCGCCGAGGTCGGAGCAGCGGGTATCGGAGTGTCTCCCCGCCACCGACTCCGCGCACTCGGCTCCGTGGCGTTCCTCACGGCCTGTACGATCCCGTTCGTCTTCGTCGCGGAGCTGCTCGCGGTCGCGCTGTTGTTCGCGCTCCCGATCACGGTGTCGATCCCCGTCCTGCTCGTGACGATCGCGTTCATCGAGGAGGTCGCAAAGAGCGTCCACCTGTACGCGGGGTTCGAGCGCGGCGTCTTCGCCCGGACCGACCGAGTCGCCGTCGCGGTCGGACTCGCATCCGCGGTCGGCTTCTTTCTCGCCGAAAAGGCAACCGCGGTCGTCCAGGCGGTCGGGCTCACCGAGCTGTACGTCGGACGGGCCGCGTTCGGAAGCGTCGCCGGCGTGGCGGGGCTCTCGCCACCGGTCCTCGTCGCGCTGTTTCTCGCACCGCTCGCGCTTCACGGGTTCGCGACGACGCTCGCCGCGGTCGGCGCGAGCCGAAACCGGACGTACTACGCGCTGACGCTGGCGCTGGCGACGCTGATTCACGCCGCGTACAACTTCGGGGTGGTGAGTCTTCATGGGTAGCCGACTGACGATCGCCGGCCGGGAGCTCGCGGGGTTGCGCGCCGAGAAAACGATCCTGTTAGCGATCGGGATCCAGCTGTTCATCGCCGCGTTCTCGTCGTTCCTCGTCGTCGGTCTCGTCTCGATGTACGACCCGGGTGGGCTCAGCGGCGCGGAGATCGAGGTCGCGGGCGCGGGAGATGCGGTGGCTGACCTCGAACGCGCGTCCGACGACGTCCCCGGTGCCTCGGTCACGCGCTACGAGAGCGCAGGCGCGGCGCGGCTCGCCTTCGAGCGCAACGCCGCCGACGCGGTGGTGGTGACGAATCGTGCCGAGGACGGCGGTATCGACGTCGTAGCGACGGCGCCGGACGCGACCGTCGAGACGACCGTGATCGTCGTCCAGCTGCGCGAACTGCTCCGGACGCACGAGCTGAACGAACGCGAGTCGCGGGCGGCGTTTCTCGCTGAATCACCGCTCCCGCTGCCCGATCAGAGCGGCTCCAGCCCGTACTTCACGTTCACGTACACCGTGTTGATTCCCGTCTTGGTGTTTCTCCCCGTGTTCATCTCGGGATCGCTCGTCGTCGACTCGATCACCGAAGAGATCGATCGGGGGACGCTCGAACTGCTTCGAGTCGCGCCGGTGACGCTCCCTGAGATCGTCGACGGAAAAGCCATCGCTGCTATCGCGATCGCCCCCGGACAGGCCCTCCTGTGGCTGGTACTGCTCCGCGCGAACGGGACGCCCGTCGCCAACGTCCCGTCGATACTCGCGTTGATGACCGCACTGACGACCCTCGTCGTCGCGCTCGCTGTCGCCATCTCGGCGCTCGCGCCCGACCGCCGGGCCGCGCAGTTCCTCTACTCGATCGGGGTGTTGGTCCTGTTCGGCGGGGCGACGGCCATGGCCGGTGGCCCCGCGAACGCGGTCGCGCGCCTCGCGATCGACAGCACCGACGCGACGACCGGCGCACTCGTCGTCGCCTACGCGGTGATCGCTGCGGTCGCGTACGCCGGTGTTCGGCGGCTCGTCGCCGTCAACGGATTCGAGGGGGGATAGTGACTTTCGGAGCTCGCCTCACCACCGATCCCTGAGCCGCCCGCCGAGCAGTCGAAGCCGCTGCACGCTTGGGAGGCTCCAACCAAGCGCGGCCGCGACGAGCCGGGTTCCGACGGTCGTCGCCGCACACGCCGCGGCAGCGAATCCGGGTGAGGCGCCGGCGAGACCGACCAGCCAGTACGCGCCTCCGCCCAACACCGCACAGCTCGCGTAGAAGTCCTCGAAGAGAATGAACGGGGCGCGGTCGAGGAGAATATCCGCGACCGCGCCGCCGCCGGCAGCGTTGATCGTCGCGACGGCGACGACGCCGAACGCCGACACCCCGGCGTCGGTCGCGACGATGGCGCCGGTCGTGGCGAACGCGGCAAGCCCGATCGCGTCCGCGACGAGCGTGATCGGGTGGGTGTCAGGCGAGGCGAGCGCGGCGCTCAACGCAATTGCGAGCGCCACTCCGATCAGCCCGAGCGCGATCTCGGTCGGCGACTGCAACGCCAGTGGCACGCGGTTCACCAAGAGGTCTCGTGTCACGCCGCCCGCGAACGCCATCGCCAGCCCCACGACGGCGACGCCGAACAGGTCGAACTCCTCGCGGATCGCCTTCGTGGCCCCGACGAGCGCGAACGCGACGAGTCCGATCGTGTTCATGACGGCGAACGGGTCGCCGAACAACACCCCGAGAAGGTCCTGTGTCACTGCGTGTCAGTAGTCGAACGCACCTCTTGAGCGCTCCGTCTCGGCCGCGAAGACGCAGACACCAGACAGCCGAGCGTCGCGCTCCGACGCTACCCGCCGAACGCGCCCAAACTCGACTGTAGCTCGCGCTCAGGCACCTCGTCCGTCAGCTCGTAGCCGACCAGCTCCCGCGCGTCGACCGCGTACGTCGAGCCATCGCGGTCAAGCACGAGCACGCGCCCTTTCCACCCCCGTACCGTCCCGGCGGCCATCGTCTCCGCGACGGGTCGCTCGTCGAGGGCGAGCCCGTCGTCGAAGTCGAATCGCTCGATCGGGTCGAAGCGATCGAGCAGGGACTCCCACGCCGCCTCGTCGACCGCGCGACCGAACCCCTCCAGCTTGGTCGGTACCCGGACCCGGTCGACGAGGTCGTCGCCGCTCGCCAACTCGGCCTCGACCTCGCGGGCGATCCGTCCGTCCGGGAAGGTACGGACGTGTGCCGCTCGATCAGCCCCCTGCTCGCGGAGCCGGGTCTCCAGCCGCCAGAGACGGGTGACGCCAACCTTCAGCACGTCGGGAGCGAAGGCGGCGAGGTACATCGCGTGCTCCTCGTGACAGTCCATCTCGTCTTTCAGACACGTCCCCGTACACCGGGCGCACACCCAGACGCCGCCGTGGACGTCACAGTACGGCGCGTCGGAGGCGTCGCAGGCGACGTGGTCGCTGTCGTGAACCGTGCCCGCACACCGTCTGTCACCCAGTCCGTACGCGAGGTCCGTGCCGGGGGCCGCCTCGACGAAGTCGACCGCACCGCCGCTGGCGACGTAGAACCCCTCGCCCGTCTCGTAGCCGACGACCTGCACGCGTTCCCGTAGGCGGACCGCCGACTTAGGCGCATCGTCGCAGGGATTTAATCGGGAGCGGAAGCTATCGACGGCCATGCTCACCGCGTCGCTCTCCGCGACTCCCCACGACGACGAGGTCGCGCTCGCGCTGACCGTCTCCAACGACGGCGACGAGCCCGTGACGCTCCGGTTCCGAACCGGGCAGCGAGCCGATTTCGCGGCCTACGCGGTCGAAAAAACCGGTGAGGCAGACGCGTCCGGTCCGCCCGATCCCGTGTGGCAACACGGCGCCGGGAGGATGTTCACGCAGGTTCTCGGCAGCGAGACGCTCGCCGCCGACGAGTCGGTCACGTACGAGGCGGCGTGG
>LKMY01000078.1 GCA_001564205.1 Nanohaloarchaea archaeon PL-Br10_U2g5 | reverse complement strand
GGCTGCGACTCTAAGCGGCTCTCGCCTCGTTTCGCGCCTTCTTAAATTGGTCAGTAACTCATCCGAGAACGGTCACGTCGACCTCGTGTACCGCCCCGTCGTCTCCCTCGATCGCGACGGACGAAACCACCGACTCTCGGATTCGCGTACGCCACGAGGCGACGGCCTCCGCGTGCCGCTCGCGGCGGGTTTCAATGTCCGAATCGGGGTATTCGACGGCCGTTTCATCGACCTCCGGATACGCCGTCGCGTCGGTAACGAGGTCGCGAGGATCGATGTGAATCGTCGCTGCTCCTTCTGTGTCGCCCCTCTCAGCCGGTACACTGCCGCCTCCTTCGAAACTGTGTAACCGGGCGCGCATTCGTCCCGAAAACGGCGGCGTCACCCGCAACACGATCTCGCGATCACTTCGGAGCGTCGCCTCTAAGGCGTTTGCGACGTCTTCGCGGTGGACCGCGATCGAGCGGATTCGTTTGGGATCCGCCCCAGCAACGGTGTCGGGTTCGTCACTCATTGGTCACCGTCCACTCCGCGTCCGAGAGCGTTCGCTGGACGGCCTCCTCCCCGACTGCGCCGGCGAGGTGTTCGAACCCCGCACGGACGCCGCGGTCCGTAGCGTTCGCGACGAGCCGCGAGACGATGAACTCCGGCGTCGACTTCCCGATCGTGTCGAACCGCGGCTGATAGTCGACCCGAAGCTCCAGATCGTTCGTGAGCCCCTCCGCGAAGATCCCGTCTATCCGGGCGGCTTCGGGAAGCGGGCTCAGATCGTCCGCGAGGTGTGTCACGTACACGCCGAGCGCTCCCCGATCGACGGTGAGCGTGACGAGCCCGTTGAGCAGGTCTGCGGCCCGGCCCGGCTCCGTGATCGCCTCGAACTCGTCGACGAGCATGAGCGTTCGCCCGTCTTCGACGAGCGGCGGGACGACGGATTTCAGCGTCGACTCCAACACGCCCGCGTTGAACGAGGCGTGTCGGCGGTGGAAGACGATCCGGTCGAACGCGCCGACCTCCGCCTTCTCGGCGGGAACCGGCAGCCCCATCGACGCGAGCAGCGCGACCGCACACATCGTTTCGAGTAAGGTCGTCTTCCCGCCGGAGTTCGCCCCTGTGAGGACGCTCACGCGATCACCGGTCGGTGGGGCGTCGGCGTTTGCGACCCCCGGATCTCCGGTGAGCGAATGATTCCCGATCGCGTACGACACCGGCTGGACGTCTGCACTGATAAAGAGGTTTCGCGCGCTGCGGACGGCGACGCCGTCGTCGACGATCGTCGGTCGGGTCAGGTCGCGCTCCGCCGCGAACCGCGCGAGCGATAACAGGAACGCGGCGTCCGAGACGGCGGCCACCGCACGGGCGATGTCGCTGTCGTCGTCGGCATCGTCGTCTTCCGCTTTCAGCCCGCCAATCCGCTCACGGATGTCCGCGGCGATCCCCGCTTCTCGTTCCGCGACCGACGCCTCCAGCTCCGTCACGAGGTCACGGAGGGTTCCGGAGACGAAATCCGCGGCGTCGAGCGCGTCGTCGGGGGCGGCCGCCCGCACGGTCGCCGGCTCCACGCCGGTCTCGGTGGCGATGTGGTCGATCGTCGCCGCTTCGAGGGCCTCGAAGTCGCGAAGCGAGCCGTCACGGACCCTATCGAGCACGTCGAACGCCGAGTTCGCGAGGTCACGGGCGGCGTCGAGCTGTTTCCGTCGTCGATCGAGCTCCGCGTCCGCACCGGAAGCGATCTCGATCTCGCCGTCCTCGCCGGGGTCGATCGCTCCGCGAACGTCGGCGAGCGCGTCGGCGGCGTCTCGCAGGCTCCCCTCGTCGAGGGCACCGATAGCGCCGAACGGCGAGTCGGTGAGCCCGACTTCCAGCAGCGCGAGGGCCGTCTCGACGGCCGCGAGATCGGAGCCGTCGGCCTCGTCGTACGCGTCGAACGCGTCGACGATGCTCTCGCGTTCGTCGTCGTCGAGCCCTTCCCACGCGCCTTGAGCGACCACCACGTCGTCAAGCCGGGATTCGACCGCCTCTCGGTCGAGAAGCGGCGTCAACACCCGAATTCGATCGGCCGCGTGGTCGGTCAGCGCGTATCCGGCCGCCAGCGAGAGGAGGTCGTCGTACACGGAGCGCGTGTCGCCCGTGGCGAGAACGTCCATGCCGGCCTCACCGTTCGCTCGACGGAGGATCCGCGTCGCCCGCCCGCGATGGATCCCGGCGTCGACGAGCGTCCGGACATCGGCAGACTCGATCGCTTCGACCGCCCGCGAGGTGCCCAGCGCCGAGACGAGCCGATCGCTCGTTTTCGGGCCGATCCCCCAGTAATCCTCGAGTCGCATACGCGGTACTGTCACGCCGGCGTCTTGGCGTTTTCGTCCGCCGCGGCGAGGGATCCTCCACCCCCGCCCCCGCCGTCAGTCATCTCGGAGCCCTCGATCAGTCCGCTGTCGCCGCCGCACCCGCGTCTGCCCGCGACTCGCGGAGGTATCCCTGCAGGTACGCGCCGACGAACATCCCGGCCACGCCGTAGAGGATCACGACGTTGCCGATGCCGAGGCTGGCGTACGCTGCACCCGGACAGATCCCAGAGAGTCCCCACCCGACACCGAAGATCCCGCCGCCGATCATCACGTCTCGGTCCATCGATTTGAGCCGCCGGCCGAACCGCTTCCCGGTCAGCGGTGCGCTCCGCCCGGAGCCGGTGAGCGTCCAGAACGCGATACCCACGACGACGCTCGCGCCGCCCATCACGAACACGAGTCCCAAATCACGGAACTGGAGGAACTCCAGGACGATCTCCGGGCGAGCCATCTGGCTCACCGCGAGCCCGACGCCGAACACCGCGCCGCCGAGGAAGACGAGCGGCAAAAACAGCGGGTGGCTCTCGTGGTCGGCGACGACGCCGGCGCCGCTCATGGCGTCACCCCCATCGCCATGACGAGTTGGGCGACGCCGATTGCGACGAGCATGAACGTCGCGACGTTGAGGATCGACGTTTTCGACCCCGACCCGACTCCGCAGACGCCGTGACCGGAGGTACACCCCTTCCCGAGTCGCGTCCCGATACCGATGAGGATCCCGCCGAAGAACAGCCGCGAGGGTTGAACCTCTGTCGTCCAGCCGAACTCGCCGGTCGCCAGCGAGTAGCCGGCCGCGCCGGCGACGATTCCCAGCGTGAACACGACCCGCCAGTCGCGAGAGGCGACGAACTTCGGCTGTTGGAACCGACGGAGCTTCGAGCCGTACGACAGCGTCGATTCGAGGAAGGTGCTCGCGCCGGCATGGATCCCCGTCCCCACGTAGATGATGACGGTTCCGAGCCCGATGAGGATCCCCCCAACGAGATACTGCGTGATCCCTCTCGGGAACAGGGTCTCGACGAGCAGCAGCGCTTCGTTCATACCGCTTCTTGGCGTCCATACCGTGTAAGTTCCCCGCTCTCCCCGCCTTCTTGCCGGTCTCGTGGAGCTGTGGAAACTCGACTGCACCCGACTGTCGAGCCCGCACGTGCATGGTTCCGTACACGCGGCATGGTTCCGTACACGCGCATGGCTCGTCCTCCGGCCCCGAACCACCAGCAGCTTCTTTCGGCAGGGTGTCGAGGTGCCCGCATGGACACCCTCCTCACGGACACGCTGCTGGTCACCATGGACCCGGGAGTACCCGGCGCCACGGGTGAGCTCGGAATCGTCGACGACGGTGCAGTCGGCTGGACCGACGGCGAGATAACCTACGTCGGCCCCGCGACGGATGTCGAGACGGTCGATGCCGACCGCACCGTTGCCGCTGACGGCTGTCTCACGCTCCCGGGGCTCGTGAACGCTCACGTCCACGGCCGACACACCCTCCTCCGGGGAGCGGCCCAGGACGTCCCCGAGATCGAGTGGATGACCCGCGCGCTCGGTCCGATCGCCGCCCAGATGACCGCCGAAGACGGTGCCGTCGGGGCGAAGCTCACGGCGATTGAAGCCCTCGCTTCCGGTACGACGACGCTCGGAGAGTACGCGAGTGAGGTCGCTGACCTGGTCGAACGGGTTTATAAACCGCTCGGACTCCGAGTCGTCGCCACCGAGACGATAAACGCGGTCCCTGACGATCGATCCGACATCGGACCGGACGAGGCGTACCCGTTCGACCGTACTGCGGGCGAGAGGTCGCTCGCCCGTGCCGAGGACCTGTTCGATCGCTTCAACGACGACCCGCTCGTCCGGCCGGCCTACGGCCCCCAAGCGTTGGATATGGTCCCACTCGAACTCCTCGAATCGATTACCGAACGGGCGCGAACCCGCGATCGAACCGTCCACATGCACGTCGCACAGGGCGACCGCGAGCGCCGGCAGATCGCCGCCCGATACGGCGACGGGTCGACGACGATCGGCGTGCTGGACGAGGATGGGCTCCTCGGCGACCACTTGCTCGCCGCCCACCTCCACGGGGCGACACCACACGAGCGCGAGCGACTCGCCGACGCCGGCGTTCGGATGGTCGGCTGTCCCTCGTCGATCACGGCGATAGATGGCGTCGTCCCGCCGATAGTCGAGTATCACGAACACGGCGGGGTCGTCGGTCTCGGCACCGACCAGGCACCGGGCCCCGGCGGTCACGACGCGCTCCGTGAGATCCGCACGGCGGCGATGTTGGCGAAGGCGGACAGCGGGGATCCGACCGCGCTCGATGCAGCCGGCGCGCTCAAGCTGGCGACGATCGATGGGGCACGCGCCCTCGGGATCGACGACAGCGTCGGATCGCTCTCGCCGGGAAAGCGCGCCGACGTGGTCGTCTGTGACATGAAGCAGGCGAGCGTCGCTCCCACGGTTCGGACCCCGTTCCACACCGCGATCCCCAACCTGGTGTACGGTGCCAGTGGCGACGAGATCCGCGACGTGTTCGTCGACGGTGTCCGGCTCGTCTCCGACGGCGATCTCGTTGGGATAGACATCGACGAGGTGGTGAACGACGCGCTCGAACGCGCCGAGCGCGTCTTCGCCGAGGCTAAGGCCGACTGGCGCGCCGCCGGGTCGTCTCTCGTCGACGCCGTGGACGACGGACGACTCTGAGAACAGCGGGATCTCTCTCGAGAAGCCGTCGCAGACCGTCGACGTAACGTGGTTCATATATAGGATCGTCGACCGGGCGTGGATCAGAGTCGATGAGCGAGAGCGGGAGTGGATGTCGCAGATCGATTTCGACGAGATGATATTTAAAAAGGCGCTGAGCGACGGTGATACTCATTTATAAAGAACAATGCGGTGGCGCGCGCCTCCGAACGCCCTTTGAAGGGCGCGAGGAGCGCCGCGCGAGGTCGCCGGCGCGAAGCGCCGGCTGCCAGAGGGACCTGTGGTCCCTCGCTGGAGTCGCTGGCGGCGGCTGCCGCCAGCGACGAGGCTGGGGAGGTATGAGGTGCGGTTGCGGTCCGGGGTGGGGCTCAAAAGGGGCAGCTGGGGCTTTGGAGGTGTTCACCACAGAGTCGCTGATCGGTTATAAACAGCCGCCAGCAACATCTCTCAATCAGTTATAAACAACCACTCCATCAGGTCGATATTCCGACTCCCACTATCACGAAACTCCTGAACGGGCACCCTCGAACCCGCTCAACGGGACTGTCGGTAGATCAGGTTCCGCTGGATGTCGTTCGCGCCCTCGTATATCACCGGGATGCGGACGTCACGGTAGACCCGAGCGATTCGGCGGTCGGTGAGTATGGACCGACCCCCGTGAAGCTTCATTCCCTTCTCTGCGCAGTCGGTGGCGACTTCAGTGGATTTCGTCTTTGCGAGAGCGGCCCAGTACCCGGCGTCTTCGTTGTCGGCGACCTTTTCGCAGGCTCGCCAGTTGAGCGCGCGCGCGGACTCGAAGCCGATCCGCATGTCGGAGAGCGTGTGCTGGACGGCCTGGAACTCGTTGACGGTGCGACCGAACGCGTTGCGGTCGTGGACGAACGCCTCGGCCTCCTCGATGGCGGCAGCGGCGAGACCGAGCCCGTGCCCGCCGACCACGATCCGACCGTGGTTGAAGAAGTCGGCGAGCACGTAGAAGCCGCCGCCCTCGCTGCCGACGACGTTCTCCTCCGGGACGAAGCAGTCCTCGAAGACGATGTGGCCCTGCTTGGAGGCGCGCATCCCCATCTTTTCGGGGATGTGTTCGGCCTCGTACCCGTCTGAATCGGTCTCGACGATGAACAGCGTGTAGTTCGAGTAACGGTCCTCCCCGTCGCCCGTCTTCGCGTAAACGGTGAGCCAGTCGGCCTCCACCGCGTTCCCGACCCAGTACTTCTCGCCGGTGAGCTCGTAGCCGCCATCGACTTTCTCGGCGGCCGTCGTCATCCCTGCCAGATCGGAGCCCGTTTCGGGTTCGGAGACCGCGAGCCCCGATATCTGATCGTTCTCCGCGACCGGTCGGAGGTACCGCTCTTTCTGTTCGTCTGTACCGTACTGCTCGACCATCTCACAGCCGAAGCTCGCGAGCTGGAGCGTGAGCGCGATACCGGCGTCCGCGCGGTAGAACTCCTCGGCGATGGCGAGGATCTGCGCGAGGTCGTACCCCTTCCCTCCGTACTCTTCGCCGATGTCTTGGGCGACGAGACCGACGTCCATACCGGCCTCCAACACCTCCCACGGGTAGTCGCCTGTGTCGTAGTACGCCTCGGCGTTCGGGGCGATGTACTCGTCCGCGAACCGGCGGGCGTCCGCTTTTACCTCTCGTGCGTGCTCCGGCACGATACTATCGTCGAGCAGAGTCATATACAGACTGCGGACCGCGTCGTCAAAACGTTCGTGGAACAACCAAGAACGAGATGAGAGTTTATAAGCGCTGATCAGATCTGGGAGCGTCGGTCTTCGTGTCGTCTTCTCGACCCCCGCTTGGCTCCGCTTTATCAGGGGTCTCAGTCTCGATGTCCAGCTCTTTCGCACTCTCAGCATCCGGAATAACCACGTCGCCGTTCGCCTGATTTCCGTTGTCCGTCCGATTCCCATCGTCCGTCTGATTTCCGTCGTCGGTATCCTCAGCGGTGGTGTCGTTGCTCTCGGCGGTTGCGTCGTCGTCCTCGGTGGCTGTGTCGTCGCCATGGTTGACGCTATCGCTGTCACCAGACGCTTGATCCCTCGATTTGGGCGGCTCTGCGGGATCGGCCGGTTTGAAACCGGCCGTTTCCAACCCGCCGTCGAGCCCGTCTTTCGGATCGTGACCACGGCTCCGGAGGATCGTTTTCACCGCCTTGCGGTCGACCGTTCCGGACACCGTTCGCGGTAGCTCATCGATGTATGCGACGGTTTTTGGTATTTTGAACGCGGCGAGCCGGTCGCCTGCGAATCGCATAAACGCACCTTCATCCACGGGAACGCTCGCCTCCTGACCGCTCGGATCGGT
>LKMY01000077.1 GCA_001564205.1 Nanohaloarchaea archaeon PL-Br10_U2g5 | reverse complement strand
CGTTCAAGGCGAGGACGAACTCATCCCGCGTTCAGGCGACGACGAACTGGCTCCAGATATCCGAGACGAGGAAGAACAGCGCGTAGTAGCCTGCGTACACCAGGACGATAATCGAGGTGACGATCGCGCTTTTCGGCGTCTCGATCGACATATCGTTTCGCGCTTCGACGTTCCGCGCCTCGAACTCGAACAGGTCGGCGAGCACCATCGTGATCACGATAATCGAGAGAATCGTTCCGCTCACCGGTGCCGCGACGGCAAACAGGAGACTCAACAGCAGCAGTCCGACGTTTGTGAACGCGTGGGGCGTGTACTGCTCGACGCTGTCTCTGTCCGCGCCCTGTTCAACGTGCCGTTTGTACTCGACGTGTCGCGTCGCGAGGTTCGCGACCGCCATCACGAGTATCGCGTACGGCAGCACTGGTCCGACGGCGGCCAGCCAACCGAGGGGGACGAGGAACTGCAGTGGGTCCATGCCGACATATCCGGTGACGAGTTATTAGAGTGTTTCCGATCGTCGCGCTCGCGGAGAGGATGCCGCCGTCGGAATGAACACTTCGGTCTGCCCCGTGATCTCGATACTGACCGGCCGATACGGGTCGATAGTACGCCGTACCGTTCCGTCGACCACGAGCGCCACCGGCTCGGTCTCACGCTCCACGGAGAGGGTGACACGCTCGGCGACGACCCACGCGTTGATCCCCGTACTGAACGGTGCGATAGGGACGACAGAAAGCCCGCCGTCGGGTTCGACTATCGGACCGCCGATGGCGTTTGCGTATCCGCTGCTACCGAACGGCGTCGCGACGACGACTCCGTCCGCGCGGAACGACTCCTCGTGTCCTCGAGAGAATCGAACCGAGAACTCGGAGATCCGCGCGGGTTCTTCGGTGATGAGGGCGACGTCCGCGGCCGCTCGGTGGACCGTGGGCGTTCCGTCGTCGACAGTGAGGACGGGATACGTGACGCGATCGATACCGTCGACCGACGAGTCGAGGGTTTCAAACAGTCGGTGGATGCGGTTCGTAGCCTCGTCGATTCCGAACGCGAACCGCTGTGTCCCGACAGGAACCACCGCTCCGCTCGGCGCATTCCGAAGCGCGGTTCGGGTCGCGTCTTCGCCGACTGCGAGCGTCGCATCGGCATCCGACGCTGCGTGCGTCGCCGCCACGAGGTGGACGCCGGCGTCTCGAACCGCCTCGCGGAGGGTTTCCGCTCGATCGTCGTCGCCGACGACCGCCACACGGCGTTTCGACTCTCCCATATCCGAGTGGTGCGCCCGGCGCGCGTGAAAACCTCCCGGTTCGGTGCCATCCCCGCTCCGCGGATCAAAAGGGCCAGTCGCCGGTGATCTTCATCCCCGTCGCTTTCCCTTCCGCTTCGAGCGCCGACACGAGTTCGTCGTCGCTCTTGTGACTCGTAATCACGCCGTCGTCGGCGAGTTCGACGACGAGGTCTGTCAGTAGAATCGCCTGCTCGCGGAGGGTTCGGGACTCCAGCTTATCGAGCGTATCAGCACCGGTGTGGCCCCACCCACGGCCGCGTCCCTCCGTCTCGCCGGAGACCATGTATCCGGGTATCCCGCGCTGTACGAACGGCCAGTGGTCGCTGTGAGGAACCAACTCGCCACCGAGCGCAATCGGATGGTCGAATCGGTCGCTCACGTGTTCTCCCGCGGCTTCGAGCGCGTCGAAGCCGTGGTGATCGAGACGTAACGTCCGACCGAACACGTTGCTGTCGACGTTGACGACGGCTTTCACTCGGTTCGGGTCGACGCTGTTGGCGACGCGCGAGGAGCCGACGAGTCCGACCTCTTCGGCGCCGAACCCGATGAGCCGGACCTGGGTGTCGAGTTCGTCCTCTCGGGCGGCAAGCGCGCGCGCGACCTCGACTACCGTCGCCGTCCCGGCGCCGTTATCCATCGCTCCCTCGGCGATGTCGTGCGCGTCGACGTGCGCGGAGACGACGAGGAACTCGTCGGTGTCGGGACCGAGCACGGCGACGGCGTTGCCGCTCGTCGCGTCCGGGGTTTCACAGTCGACATCGACGGTCAGCGTCTCGCCCTCGTACCGGCGAGCGAGCCGCGCGCCGGTCTCTTTCGACACGCCGACGGCGGGGATATCACCGACCGGCGCTGCCTCGGTCCCGACGCTGCCGGTCGGGGGAAGCGTCCCCTCAACGTGGTTCGCGAAGACGAACGCCGCCGCGCCGGCCTCGACGGCGTGATAGTACTTCTCTCGGCGATGGATGAACCGGTCAACGGAGTCCGGCGTGTCCGACGAGACCATCACGACCGCTCCGTCGAGGTCGCCGGCCTCGTCGAAATCGTCCGGAACGCCATAACCGAGGTCGACGAATTCGCCGGTCGCCTCGCCGGCGGGGCTCCGGGGGAGCGCGATACAGGCGTTTTGCCCGCTGGCGACGGGTTCGTTCGTCGCGGCGCGTCGGATCTCGCTGTCGCCGCGCTCCCAGCCTTGGATATCGAACGGTTCGATTCGGGCGTCGCGGGCGCCGACCGCGGCGAGCGCGTCCCGGGTCAGTTCGAGCCCCGTGCGTTCGCCCGCGGAGCCGGCCATCCGGTCGCCGATGTCGACGAGTGCTTCGAGGTGGTTCCAGCCGACATCGCTGTTGAAGGTGTCGCCGATCCAGTCGGTCATAGCTGCATCTGTTCCGGGGAGCGCGTTAAGCGGTTCGGTGGCGGAAACGGCGGCGACAGAAACAGCGGCGGAATCGTCGGTAGACAGGACGGCAGTGGTCATCGTCGACCGCGTCGAGTCAGTACGTGTAGCCGTAGACGTGGTTCAACATGAGGTACGTGACCACGCCGAGAACGAGCGAGAGCAGCCACGAGCCGGCGGCGATCCGGCCGATTTTGGCGTGTGGAACCTCCGTCCGAAGCTCGTGCTCCGAGTGGGTGAGTCCCAACACGAGCGCGTAGAGGACGACGGGGACGGCGAGGATGGATAACAGGATGTGGATCGCGAGCATCACGAGGTAGACCGTACCGACCAGCTCCGGCCCGTCGAAGTACTTCGTTCCGCCGCCGGCGACGCGCGGAACGTAGATACCGAGAAACAGCAGTATCAGGCCGAACGACGTCGCCATGGCGGCGGCGTGTTTCTTGACCTCGTCGCGTCGGATGAAGTACCAGCCGAGCGAGAGCGTGATAATCGTGAGCGTGTTCACGACTGCAATTGCGTGCGTGAGAATGTCGACGGTTGATCGCGAGAGGTCGGGAAACAACGCCTGAAAGCCCGGCACGAGAAACGCACCGAGCACTGCGCCGTACCCGACGACGGTGAGGAGGAGGACGGTCGCCCCGGGTCGGCGTTTGACGCGAGCGCGAACGCTGGCTGCGGACATATCCAAACGACGGGGCGGAGTGATAAGTCGGCTTCGGGTTCTCTCATCGACCGGGGCCGGTCGGAAACGACGTTACCGCTCGATGACGCCCGTCGCGGTCGCGACCTCGATCGCCGCCTCCTCGTTGATCCCGCCCTGCAGGATCGTGTACCGGTCGCGGATCTCGTGGGCGGTAGTGAGTGCGGCGATCAGCTCCTCGTCGTCGACCCCCAGCTCAGCGGCGGTCGTCGGCGCGTCGAGCTCGCCGAGGGCCTCGCGGATCGCGGCCCACTGTCCGTTCTCGCCGCTATGGAGGTACTCGGTCATGATCGAGGCCACACCGACCTGGTGGCCGTGGAGCGCCTTCCCGGGCGCGATTCGGTCGAGTTGGTGAGAGATGAGGTGTTCCGCGCCGGAGGCCGGTCGCGAGGAGCCAGCGATCGACATCGCGACGCCCGAGGAGACGAGCGCCTTCACGACGACCCACGACGACTCCTCTAACCCCGGACGGATCAGGTCTGCGTTCTCGACGAGCAGCTCGGCGGTCATCTCCGAAAGCGCGCCCGCGTACTCGCTGTACTCGACGTTTCGCAGCCGGTTGGCGAGCCGCCAATCCTTCACGGCCGTGTAGTTCGAGATGATGTCCGCACAGCCCGCAGTGGTGAGCCGCCACGGGGCGTTCGCCAACAGCGTCGTGTCCGCGACGACCGCGAGCGGCGGGTCCGCGGCGACCGAGTGACGCGTGTCGCCCTCGGGGATCGACGACCGGCCGGAGACGATCCCGTCGTGTGAGGCGACCGTCGGCACGGAGACGAAACCCACCTCGAGGTGGTCGGCGGCCATCTTCGCGATGTCGATCGGCTTTCCGCCTCCCAAGGCGATCAGGTAGCCGGGATCGACCGCCTCCGCCGTCTCTGTAAGCGCCTCGACGGCGTCGAAGGAGGCCGCCTCGACCACGGCGGTCGCGGGGTCGTCGAACTGTGCGCGCACCCGGTCGCCGGCGATCTCGTTCGGCGTCGGGCTCGTCACGATCAGCGGCCGCCCTGTGAGGTAGAGTTCGCCGACCGCCTCGCCGAGGTCGTCGAGCACGCCGTGGCCGACGAGCACGTTCCGCGGGAGCTTGATCCACGTGGACTTCTCGAACATATCGGTCGATCACGCCGACGGGTCAAAGCCGTTTTCCATACCGACGGGCCATCACGCGCGTCTCGGGCGACTCACAGCGGAGCGTCGACTCACAGCGTCAGGAGCGTCGTCGTCGCGTCGACGAGAAAGAAGAGGCCGAAGCCGGCAAGCACGACCGCGGATCCGACCGCGACGATCGGCGCGAACGTCTCGGTTCTGCGCTCGGCGGCGACGAGCCCGGCCGGGAAGCAGACGATCCAGATCAACACGCCGAGGAAGAACCCGCCAATGAGCGCTGGCGAGCCGGTGGCGACGACGAGGCTCCCGGCGAGGCTGTCGCCGACGAGCGGGAGAAACGAGAGGACGTCGAGGCTACCCGACCGGAGCAGACCCACGCCGACGGTGAGCCAGAACAACACCTGATACGGATTCGTCAGGGCGAGCACGAGCGCCTTTCGAAACCCGTTCCCGCCCTCGATCGACGGCTCGCCGCCCGAAGTCGGCCGAAACGACGCACGGGCGCCACGGGCCGCGCCGACGGCGAAGTAACACATCAACAGACCCCCAATCGCGACCATGACGGCACGGAGCAGCGGGTACGACTCGACGACGGCGACGACCCCGACGTAGGCGAGCGCGAAGAATATCACGTCGGCAGTCGCCGCGCCGAGCCCGGCACGAAAGCCGGCGAGCCGACCGCGCAACACCGACTCCTCGGCGATCACCGCGTTCATCGGCCCGGGCGGGGCCGCGAGCGCCAGTCCGAAGACGGCGCCGACGGCCAACGTCGCGAGGAGGCTCACGTCGGGTCAGACGGCCGTTTTCGTGAAAAGCCTCGCGAACGAGATGCGAACGTCACGGTCGAGAGACGAACATCGGTGGACGGGATCGGGAGTCGACGGCCAGTATCGCGCACGCGGCTCACTCACCGACGGGTTCGGTGGTCTTCACGCGGATCGATCGGGCGATCTCCGCGGGCAGACTCTGCTCGCCGTTCGCGGTCGCCACGGTCACCATCCCGAAGGGGGCGACGTCGGTGATCTCGAGTTCAGTTCCCGGTGTGATTCCCGCGTCAGCGAGGTACTCCAACTCGGCCTCGTCGCGGTCAGAGACGCGGGTAACGACGACTCGTTCCCCCTCGACGTGATCGGAGAGCCGGGGGCCGCTTCCCTCGTCGACCGGCTCGAGATCGGCGCCGGGAATCGGATCTCCGTGCGGATCGACCGTCGGGTCGCCGAGCGCTTCGGCGACGCGACGCTCGAACTCTTCGGAGATGTGGTGTTCTAAGGCGTCTGCTTCGTCGTGAACGTCGCTCCAGTCGTAGTCGAGCTGGTCGGCGAGAAACGCCTCCAACAGCCGGTGATGACGGACGACTTCTAGCGCGACCGCCTCACCGTCGGGCGTCAGCTCCGCGCCTTGATACGGTTCGCGCTCGACGAGTCCGCGATCCTCCAGCTTCCCAAGCATATCCGTGACCGACGGCGGTGTCTTCTCGAGGTACTCCGCGATCGCGGACGTCGAGACGGGCGGCCCCTGCTCGGACTGGAGGACGTAGATCGCTTTTAAATAATCCTCCATCACGTCGCTCAGCATTTTTAAATGATCGTCACCCGTGGCGGAAATAGCTACCGGGAGTCGGTGACCGTGAGGTATGCGACCAGACGCCGACGGTTCGGGGTATCAGCCTCACTCGTCTTGGAGTTCAGCGTCTCGAAGCGCCTCGTTGAGGTCCTCGCGGACGCGTTCGCCGGTCTCGCGGTCCATCGCCGTGGTGACGACTCGGTTCTCTTGGACGCTGGAGCCGTCTCGGAGGAGAAGTCTGACGTTTCCGTTCGTTCCCGCACGGGTCGCCTTCGCGCGGAGCCCCGTCCGTGAGCCGGTCCCGCCGGCGTCGATCGGCCCGGGCACGATCTTCTTAACGTGCGGGTGTTGTGCGACCGTACTGATCGCTTTCCGCCCTTTTCGGTCGCCGATTAGCGTGGAGTGCGAGCCGCCGATCTTCTTGCGAGGGGGTGTTTCGACGACCTCCAGCGCGCGCTCACCGCGGCGGTCGAGGACCCAGGCGACGACCGGGCTGTCGGTTTTGGTGTCGCTGCCGCCGGCGGCTCCTCCCCCTCCGTCATCGGTGTCGGGGACGCGATAGAACTCGTGGTGGAGCTGTGCGCGCGTCTCGCGGAGCGGCTCCCGCTCGCCCGCGGCGTAGACGGTTTCGGGTCGCTTGCGACGGATCTCATCGGCGACTCGTCCCGCGAAGTTACGGAGTTGGATCTCGGTCAGCTGCTCATCGTGTTCGGGACGAGTGGTGATACTCGTCTCGCCGACGACTTCGTCTTCCTCGAGTATCGTGAGCCGTGCGCGGTCGTCGGCGAACTCGACGACGACCGCGTCGCTGTTAGCGGTGTTGCAGGTGAGACAGTAGTCTCCGGGCTTTCGAATCGGGGTCCCACACCGCCGGCAGTTCATATCGGGAGGAGGCGCGTCTCGGGTAAAAATGCGTCCGTTTTCGAGGACAGAAGCGTTTGGATGCTGCGACACCTGAGACAGCAACCCATATCAAGCGGTGTTACTATGAACAGCCACATGGATACTGACCGATCCGACTCGACGTCTCTTGAGGAAGGCGCCGATCGGCTCGAAGCGGCGCCTCCGGAAGCAACGAGAGAGGACGGAGGCATCGACGCCGATGCTCCGATCGAGGATGAACGGGTCGAAGATCGGATTGCACGGCTGTTCCGCAACGGGCGGACGAACGCGCTGTTCGCGTGGGCGATAGTCGCGGTTCTCGTCGGCGTGTTCGCCGAGAGCCTGCTCGACGGCGACCTCATCTCGATGGCGATCATCACGGGGCTCGCCGCAGTGGTTCTGGCGCCGGCGGTCTCGGCTCGCGACTGGCGGGTGATGCTCCCGTCCGAGCTGCTCGTATTGGCGCTGTTACCGGTGCTCGTGGGTGCCTTGTTTGGTGGCGAGCTCGGGATCTTCGCGACGTACGTCGCGCTCGCCGCGCTCGCGCTCGTGATCACCGTCGAGCTCCACATGTTCACCTCGCT
>LKMY01000076.1 GCA_001564205.1 Nanohaloarchaea archaeon PL-Br10_U2g5 | reverse complement strand
GTTCCGAATCGCCCGTAGCGTTATGACCCTGACGCCCGACGCGTGACGTATGCCGGACACGAAATCGGGACGCGACAAGCAGGCACGAAACGAGGAGCGTCGGCGCATTGAGCGTGACATCACCGAGGCACGCTCGCGCGCTGACGAGGCGGAGCCGTCGGACGACGGGCCGACCGAGTGTTACCGCCGGGGATGCGCCGAACCCGCCGAGTTCTCGGTCACCGAACGGTATCAAGAAGAGACCGGAAAAGGGGCCGTGGAGGCGACTTCGCTCCTCTGTGTGGATCATACGGTCGCCGAGGGACCGACGAACCTAGACAGCGCATACGACGAGTACGTGTTCCGCGTCGAGCCGGTCTAAGCGCCCCGAGACCGGCCCGCCGGCCGCGGATCTGTCGAGGACAACAAACAAACCCCTTAACGCGGGAGCGAGAAGGAGCCGGTATGGAAAGTATCAATCGGACCGCAATCGAACTCGTCGACGAGGCGCTCGACTTCGCCGGCGAGCTCGACGTCGTCGGCTACGAGCTGGACAACGGCGCCACCATCGTCGATTTCGGTGTCGACGCTGCCGGCGGCGTCGAGGCGGGACTGCTGCTCGCCGAGATTCAGACTGCTGGGCTCGCGAACCTCCGAACCTCCATGGGCGAGGTGGCTGATGCCCCGCGCCAGTACGTCGAGCTGTCGACCGATCACCCCGCCGTCGCACTCCTCTGTTCACAGAAAGCCGGCTGGGAGCTCGCCTTCGAGAGCGGCTTCGAGGGGCTCGGTTCCGGTCCGGCCCGAGCGCTGGTCGGCCAAGAGACGGAGTTCGAGCGCGTGGGCTACTACGACTCCTCGGAGTTCGCGACGCTGACCGTCGAGTCAACGACGCTCCCGACCGAGGAGGTCGCAGAACACGTCGCCGATCTGGCCGAGGTCGGCACCGAGGGCGTCTTCCTCCCGACCTACGCCACCGGTTCGACCGCCGGATCGGTTGCGACCGCGGCGCGCGCCGCAGAGCTCGCCGTGTTCCGTCTGCTGGAAGTCGGCTACGAACCCACCGACGTGCTCCACGCCTCCGGTTCCGCCCCGATGGCGCCGGTCACCCGCGACGAGAACCTCGCGATGGGACGGACGAACGACGCCCTAGCCTACGGCGGGGAGGTTCACCTGCAGGTCGCGCGCGACGACGATCGATTCGAGCAGATCGTCTCGACCGCCCGCGACGAGTACGGAACACCGTTCGTCGACGTGTTCGAGGAGGCCGACTGGGACTTTTATGAGGTTCCAGAGAGCATCTTCGCGCCGGCGAAAGTCACTGTCGACGTCGTCGACGGGCCCGTCTATACCGTCGGTGAGACGGACGAGGAGCTGCTGGCGGAGTCGTTCGGCTACCGCTGATGGCTCGGGACCGCGACCGCACCGCCGACCGCGAAACGCGCTCGCTCAACTGCTGATGCGGCTCAAACCGGTCCCCGAACCGCCCGAGACGCTCGGCGAACTCAGTGCGTTCCAACGGGCGGTCCCGCTCGTTCCCGGAAGCACGGACGACTGCTGTGCTCGATTGCGCGACCGGCGTGACCTTCCAAACCGCCACGTCGCGAACGACTGGCTCGCGTTTCTCCGCGCGCTCGAACTCGTCCGTGAGACGTCTCGGGGGTTCGTCCGGACCGACAGGGAGCCGACCCCAGAGCGCGTCCGCGGGGGGCTTCGAAACGGCGTTCTCCTCGTTCCGGAAACGATCGCTGCTCTCCGAGCGGCTTCCGTGGCGGATCCGCTCACGGCCGACGGTTTGTTCGAGACGACTCGAGACCGCGTTCCCCGCCACGACCGCGCCAGAGACCCCGACTGGGAGGCGTCGTGGCGTGGGCGTGCGGACCGACTCCTGCGATGGCTCGTGCTCGTCGACATCGCAGAGCGGGTCGATGAGCTCGAAAAGCCTGCGGATGAAGCAGCCGACCACGGTGCAGTCGGCTACGTCGCCGGCGACGCGGCGTGAAGAGAACGCCGCGGGAGTCGGGCGATACCCGTGGCAAGCCTTTTACTCGGAGCCGGAGTCGGTGATCGTATGGGACGATTCGACCGGAGAGAGTCGCCGCTGACGGTCCGGTACGAGCCGGCAAGCGTGAAGGACCTGCTCGTGGAGATGAAAGACACTGCAGAGCTGCTGATCGATCTGTCGTACTCCGCAATTCTTCACGGAAGTCCGACCATCGCCCACGAGGTCGTCGAACTCGAACACCGGATGGACGTCCTCCAGATGCGGGCACGAATGAGCCTCATGCTCGCGGCCCGAAACCCCGATGAGGCCGAGCGGCTCGCGCCGGTACTCGGGGTCGTCGGTGCGGCCGATAAGATCTCCGACGCAGCCGGAGACATCGCGAAGATCGTCACGGAGGAGATCGGGCTTCCCGATGCGATGCGCGGCGCCCTCACCGAGGGCGTCGAGACGTTGGTTCGCGGTACCGTCTCCGAAGACTCCGGCTACGCCGGTCGGACGCTGAAAGACATCGACTTGGAGTCCGAAACGGGCGTCCGCGTCATCGCGATCCGGCGGAACGACGACTGGATCCTCAACCCCGGACCGAACACGCGGATCGAGGCGGGCGACGTCACGCTGCTCCGTGGTCCGGAAGCGGGGGTCGCCGAGGCGTACCCGGAGCTGGCCGACGAGCCGTTCGAGCCGAGCGAACTCGTCGAACCCGAGATCGACGACTTAGAGCGCGCGGTCGACTCCATCGTGTTGATGCGGAGTCTCTCTGAGCTCGCGGTCGACCTCGCCTACAGTTCGGTGCTCTTCGACAACGAGGAGCTCGCCGAGGAAGTGCATAATCTAGAGGTTGAGGTCGACGCGCTCCAGTCGCGGTTCGAAGCGTGGACCCTCCGAGCCGCCCGTGAGACCGACGATCCGGTGTCGCTCCGCGGGCTCATCCATCTCGGCGTCGCAACCGAGGAGATCTCCGACGCCGCCCTCGAGATTACCGAGGGCGTCATGCGCGATATCGGCGTCCATCCCGTCGTGGAGATGGCCGTACAAGAGTCCGACGAGATCATCACGCGGACCGTGATCCAGGAAGGAAGCGCGCTCGACGGGACGCGGGTCGACGAGGGGATCCCCGCCACTGACATCTCGACGAGCGTCATCGCGATCCGCCGGCCTGAACAGGGCTGGCTGGTCGGTCCCGACATCGAAACGACGCTCCGCGCCGGAGACGCCGTCATCTCGAAAGGCACGCGCACCTCCGCGGAGGAGTTCGACCGGCTCGCGGCGTGACGGACGCCACGACGGACGATCCCGTCGGGCTCGTCCGCGCCTACTACGACGCGCTCGACGCCGACGAGTACGATCGGCTCGTGAACCTACTCGATCCGGCGTTCATCCAGCGGCGCCCCGATCGAACGTTCGAGGGGCGCGACCGGTTCGTGGCGTTCATGCGCGACGAGCGCCCGATAACCGACACGACCCACGTCGTCGACAAGGTGTACTCGAACGAGCCCGGGGTAGCAGCTCAAGGGCGATTGCTCGACGCCAACGGTGCAGAGCTGTTCGCGTTCGTGGACGTGTTCGAGATCGATAGCGGGCAATTGGTGTCGTTAGAGACGTACGCCGCGTCCGGCGAGCGATAAAATCAGTTAAATAGCTGTTACCCACGCTCGATACTCGTTGTCGAGCGCGTACACCTCTCGAAACGCCCGCTCGATGAACCCCGCCACGCGGTTTGCATCAGAGCGGGCAGTGACGACCGCGTTCGTTCCCTCCGCCTCCGCCGGGCTGACGAGCTCGTCGATCCGGAACTCGGGGAACGCTTCGAGCAGCTTTTTTAACCGCTCCAGCTCGTCGTCGGTGCAGTCGAGAATGAGCTCCGTCCCGGCGAGCTGTATCCACGGCGGGACCTCGCCGCCGTCGGTCACGTCGCTGTCGGGGTCGACATCGACGGTCATCACCTCGCTCGATCGGGCGCGGTGGGCAGCCGCTGCGTCCGCGAACAGCTGTAGCCGCTCAGTCTCCGTCGCGGCGTCGAATCGAGTCATACCGTCGGTCAGATCCGCTCCGGGTTAAAAACCCTCACTCCCGGTCCGTCTCCGCCAGCACAGCCTCGACGAGCGTGAGGGTCCGCTCGGCCTCTTGGAGGCGGTCGTCGATGACCCCGCGTTCGAGCAGATCGAGCTCGGGCTCGTCCAGCGCGTCGCGCACTTCGGCGACTCGGCGGAGTCGCTCGTACTCCTCCTCGCGGGCCAGATCACGGACCGAACGCAGGGTCGCGACCGTCTCGTCGGCGGCGATCCGCGAAACGAGCGGGATCAGCTCGTCGATCTCGTAGGCCAGCTCCGCACCCGTCGCGGGAGGCCAGTCTATCGTCAGCGGCTCGGCGTCGAGGCGCTCGATGTACGTCCGATGGACCGCGACCGCGGTCCGGAGGGCCCCGGGGTCGTCGATATAGTGTTCCAGCTTGGAGTTGGAGTAGTCGGCGTACTCGATGAGCGTCGGGAGCGGCTCCTCGCCGGCCGCGTAGTCGGCGACGTACTCGGCCAGAGCCGTCGGCGGCACGTCCGCGTCGACGAACGGGGTGCTATCGGCGCGGTCCAGGAACGCGAAGACCTCACGGGCCGACGCCGACTTGTAAAACTCGCGGAACGCCTCGCGGACCGCGTCGTTGTACGCTTCGATCGGGTCACGGAGGGAGTCCACGTCGGCCGTCAGATCGGCGTCGGCCATACTCGCGACGTCCCGCAGCTCGTCGAGCCGCGCTTCGAGGGCTTTTTTCGCGTCGATGGTTTCCTTTCGCGCCGCGCGGTAGGCGTCGACGGCGTCGTCACGCTCGGTCAACAGGTCGACGTACTCACCGGCCGGTTCGAGCTCCTCGCGGGCGGCCGCGAAGTCGCTCTCGGAGAGCCGACGCTTATCCACTGCCTCGTCGGCGGCCGCGAACGCGTCGCTCGCGAGCGCGTCATCACCAACACCGACTGCGTTCGCGAACGCCCCCTCGAACCGAACGTATGAGGCGAAATCACCGCTACCGACCGCGTCCTCTTCGTACTGGTCGAGCACGCGGTGGGCCTGTCGGTACGCGTCCACGGCGGCCTCGACGCGATCTCGCCCGAGATCGGCAATGCGCGTCTCTATCCGGCCGAGCTCATCGTATCGTTCGCGGAGGATCGCAGCCGCCTCGCCGGCGTCACGAATCAGATCGCTCTCTGAGTCATACTCGTCACCCATCAGTACACCTCGTCCGGGTCGAAGACGCGCTCGCCGACGTGCTCGCCGTCGACGGTTCGGTAGAAGCACGACCGGTGGCCGGTGTGACACGCGCCGACGCTCTGGTCGACGAGGTACAGCAGGGTGTCGGCGTCGCAGTCGACGCGAACCTCGCGGATCACCTGCGTGTGGCCGGACGAACCGCCCTTGTGCCACAGCTCGTCTCGCGACCGCGAGTAGTAGTGCGCCTCACCGGTTTCGAGGGTTTGCTTCAGCGCCTTCGGCGAGACGTACGCGAGCATCAACACCTCGCCCGAGTCGCGGTCCTGCGCGATCGCGGGGACGAGCCCGTTCTCGCCGAAGTCGACGTCCACCGCGTCCGGCTCCGCGTCGGTATCAGCCATATTTCGCCGGACGCACGGTGGTCGAATAGGCCTTTTGTCTGTCCCCATCTCGCGGGTCGGGCGGCGGACCGCCTCTCGCTCGTCCCTTACGGACGCTCACTCCAGCCGCAACGCGAGCGCGTCACCGTCGGGGTACGCGTCCGCACGTCGGCCGACGACCTCGAATCCGAACTCGTCGTACAGCGCGAGTGCGCCGTCGTTATCGGGGTGCGCTTGAAGCGTCACGGGACCGCTCGCGTCGGCGACGACGGTGGTGAGAAGTCCGCGAGCACGTCCCTCTCGACGGTGTTCAGGGTCAACGACGAGTTCGGCGAGATGAACGCCCGCCCGGCTCGGGGCATCGACCGGTAACAGGTAGCCAACGACGCGTCCCTCGGCGACACTCACGAGCGTCGTGCCGACCGCCAGTCCGTACTCCAGCAGTTCCGGATTCGGCTGCCGGAGAGACGACTGGAGCTCGCGAAGCCGATCGGCGTCAGTCGGTCGAGCGGACCGGACACTCGGAGCACAGTCGATTGTGGCGTCCGTCTCATCGCGGGGTTGGTCGGCCGTCATCTCACAGTAGCACCCCCCCGAGCGCAACGGCGACGACCGCGCCGGACAGCGTCGCGAGGAAGTTCACTGCCTGATTACCGACTCGATCCCCCTCGATCAGCGCACCGAGGAGGCTGTCGACCGTCATGCCAGCGACGCCCGCGAAGACGACGATTCCCCCGCCGATGACGGGACTCGCAACTGGCATCCCGACCGCGGCGATCCCGCCAACGACGAGCGCACCGGAGAGTCCGGCTACTTCGCCCTGCCACGTTACCGCGCCGTCGGTTCCGGGTTCGACTCGGTTGAGAGTCGTAACGAGCCGCGGGCCGTCGTACAGTCCCCCGATCTCCGAGGAGAGGGTGTCCGCCATCGCGGTCGCGGTCGCGCCGGCGAACGCGAACGCGAACAGCGAGGGTGGCACATCGACGTGGGTCGCCCCGGCGTAGCCGACCACCGCGACGAGCGCGACGGCGGAGTTCGCCAACACGTTTCCGGTGCCGCGGGCCCCTTCGTTCTCCTGAGCGACACCGCGGTCGGCCTTCTCATCAAATCGGTACTTCGAAGCGAGCCCGCCGACCGCGTAAAACGACATGAGGGTGAGGAACCAGCCGATCCCACCGAGCACGACCGCCAGCAGCGCAGACAACACGCCAGTTAACATCCCCGGCACGGAGGCGGTCCCGAGCGCGAACGAGATGTAGCCGAGGGCACCGGTTACGCCGAGTCCGAAGAGGATGAGCGGAGCGCTGACTGTCGGCGCCAGCGCGATGAACCCCCAGACGGCGAATGCGACGAGAACGACCGTGATGTGCGCGTCGCGCGAGAACACTAACGACCGGATAAACGCTGCCGTCAGCGCGGCCACGGCCGCCAGGAAGACGACCCCGGGCATTGCCGGCCCGAGCGCTGAGACGGCAGTACCACCACCCCCGCCGACGCCGACGGGTCCAACAGAGCCGAGCGATTCGACGGCGGCAGTGGAGAGCTGCAGCCGCACAACCACCTGTCCGACGAGTGCTGCGGCCGCCCCGACGGCGACGTATCCCGCGACGAGCGGAAACTCGTCGGTGGAGCGTCGGCCGACGACCTCACGGCCGAAACGGCCCCCGCCGACCGCGAGCGTCGCAGCCGCAAACGCCTCGTACGGAAGGGGAGAGCGAGGGAACGAGGCGAACACTGCGAGTCCGGCGCCGGCGAGCGCGAAGGCGACGAGTCCGTAGAGGCGCTCCTCGTCTTTATCACCCGGGAGTGCGAGGGTCTCGAACCACTCACCGTCACGGATCCCGAAGAACGCGAGGCCGGCGACGGCGAGAAACGGCACTGCCGCGGCATCGCCGAGGACCGGTGCGAACACCGCCAGCACGGCCACCGCGGCGAAGATACTCTCGCGTCGAAGCCTCGATGTCACACCGTCGGGTACCCGGGACGAGCACTTAACGGTCCCGACCGCAATCGAAGGG
>LKMY01000075.1 GCA_001564205.1 Nanohaloarchaea archaeon PL-Br10_U2g5 | reverse complement strand
TCACAGACGATCTGAAATATTCACTCCCGCTCCCGCTCACAAAGCACGCTCCTGACCACCTATCTCGGATAAAAACGTGTTTTCGGAGCCCGACTCTCCAGGACTACTGACCGGGATACCCCACCAAGATCACCACACCGGCGTGGGGTATATACGCGTCACCGACGTATTTCGTCACGTGACAACCCGGACCATCCGCGCCCGCGACCGGCCGGTGTTCGGCGTCGACGTCCACAGCGGCGACGTCCGCGGCGACGATCCCTCCTACGCCCTCGTCATCTTAGATCCGGTCGACGACGACGATCCCGACGCTCCGGAGTCAGACGAGCCGCTGGCACGGATCACCCGCGACGTGGTCTCCTTCCGCAAGCTCTGCCGACTTATCGACGACCGCGAGCCGCTGTACGTCGCCACCGACAACGCCTACGAGCTGGCGGCGAACAAAAACGAGCTCGTGGGGTTCCTCCGCTCGCTCCCCGACGGCACCCGTCTGGTACAGGTGACCGGCGCGGAGCGTCCGGAGCCCCTCTCGCGGGTCGCCTCCAGACACGGGATCCCGTACGGGAAAGACCCGATGAAGGAGGCGGAGGCGTCCGCCAGACTCGCCGCCGCCAACGTCGGCCACGAGGTGACCGCGTTCACCGACGAGACGCGAGTGAAGGTGTCTCGCGGCCGGTCGACCGGAAAGGGCGGCTGGAGCCAAGACCGCTACACCCGCCGGATCCACGGCAACGTCCGAAAGCGAACGCGACAGGTCCAGTCGAAGCTCAACGAGGCGAACCTCGACTTCGAGCGCGAGGTCACCGAGAAGTACGGCGGCTACGCGAACGCGACGTTCACCGTCGCGGCTCGCCCCGAAGATATCCCGGTCTCGAACTCGCGGGCCGGCGACGTCCGCGTCGAGGTCGAGCGCGAGCGACGCGACGGGATCGAGTACGAGCCGCTCGTGAAGCGACGCGACCGCGTGATCGTCGGGATCGACCCGGGGACGACCACGGCCGCCGCCGTCGTCGGGCTCGACGGGACCGTTCACGAGCTGTTCTCCTCTCGGACGGCCGACACCGCCGGGGTGACAGAGTGGATAATCGAGCAGGGACGGCCGATCATCGTCGCCGCCGACGTGGAGCCGATGCCGGAGACCGTCGAGAAGTTCCGGCGCTCGTTCGACGCCGCGGGGTGGCGACCGACCACCGATCTCCCGGTCGACGAGAAGCTCCATCGGACTCGCGAGGTCGGCTACGCGAACGATCACGAGCGGGACGCGCTCGCCGCGGCGCTGTACGCCTACGACGACCACGAGGACCAGTTCGACCGAATCGCGGCGAAGACCCCGCCGCGACTCGATCGGGAGGCCGTGATCGCCGGCGTCGTCGCCGGCGGCGCCTCCGTCGAGGCCGTCATCGAGGACCTCAGTGAGGACGATGGCGGGGATACGACGCCGACAGACGAACCGGAGACCGATCCCACCGAGCCCGAACGCACCGAAGAAGAGGAGACGATTCGGCGGCTCCGCAAGCGCGTCGACCGGCTGGAATCACACGCAGAGTCGCTGGAGGACGACCTCGACGAACGCGACGCGCGGATCACCTCGCTGGAAGGGAAACTGGAGGAGGCGAAACGCGAAGAGCGGATCGAAGCGCGCACCCGGCGGGCCGTCTCCAGACTCGAACGCGAGACCGACCGGTTGGAGCGCGAGCGGGACGAAGCGCACGAACGGGTCACAGAGCTGGAGGGTAAAGTGGAGACGCTCAAAGAGCTGTGGCGGCTCGACCACTCGAACTTCGAGCACGTCGCCGCCGACCAGGGGCTCGCGAGCGTGAAAGTCGTCGAGCAGTTCACCCTCGACGCGATCGATGCAGCCGACGAGGCGTACGGACTCGTGGCCGGCGACGTCGTCTACCTCCGTGACGCCTCGGGCGCGGGGCGACGAACCGCGGAGCGGCTCGCAGAGACGGAGCCGCGAGCGGTGATCCGAGACGGCAACCTCTCGGAGGTCGCCGATCAGGTGCTGTTCGACCACGACGTTCCGGTCGTTCCGGTCGACGCGGTGACCGTTCGGGAGGTGGACGAGCTGGCGGTGGCCGAGGAGGCGGCCTTGGAGAACGCGCTCGACGACTGGAAGCGTCGCGCGGAGCGCCGGCGGAAGGCCGAGAAGGCCGAACATCTCGATCAGATCATCTCCGAGCACCGGGCGGGACGAACGCTGCCCGAGACCGAAGAGTAGCGTTAATTAGCCGCGCCCGCGGAAGCGCTCGCGACACCGCGTGCGATAGCCGTCCGCACGCTTCCAGAAGTCATATGTCCGACAACCGCACAGTCGGGAGTATGGATGCCTACGAGCGGATCACCCGGAACGCGGCCGAGGTGGTCACCGAGGAGGAGATCGAAGCGCTGGCTGACGACCCCGAGGGGAAGCGGGCGTACGTCGGCTACGAGCCCTCGGGGGTCCTCCACATCGGACACATGCTCACCGCGAACAAGCTCATCGACCTCCAGCAGGCCGGCTTCGAGGTGACGGTGTTGCTCGCGGACGTACACGCCTACCTCAACGACAAGGGATCCTTCGGGGATATCCGCCATACAGCAGAGCGGATGCGTGACCAGTTCATCGCGTACGGGCTCGACGAATCGAACACGCAGTTCGTGCTCGGCTCCGACTTCCAGCTCGATGACGATTACACGCTGGACCTCCACTCCCTAGAGCTGGAGACGACGCTTGCCCGGGCCGAGCGCGCGATGGCCGAGATCACGTCCGGCGACTCAGTGAAGGTATCACAGGCCGTGTATCCGCTGATGCAGGCGCTCGACATCCCCTACCTCGGCGTCGATCTGGCGGTCGGTGGAATGGAGCAGCGCAAGGTTCATATGCTCGCCCGCGACGTGCTCCCGAGCATCGACCGGGGGCCCCCGACGAGCCTCCACACCCCGCTCATCGCAGATCTCGCTACCGGGAGAGGGAAGATGTCCTCCAGTACGGGCGTCACCATCTCGATGGAGGATTCCCGCGAGGAGATCGAGTCGAAAGTAAACAAGGCGTACTGTCCGCCGACGGCAACTCCCGAGCCGACAGACGAGGGGACAGCGCGCGAAAATCCCGTCCTCCAAGTGTTCGAGTACCACGTGTTCCCGCGGTTCGACACCGTCGTCGTCGAGCGGCCCGAGGAGTACGGCGGCGACTTGGAGTACGAGGCGTACGAGACGCTCGAAACGGAGTTGGAGTCGGGCGAACTCCACCCAGCCGACGCGAAAGGCGCGCTCGCGGAATACCTCGACCGACTCATCGCACCGGGTCGCGAACAGCTCGCCGAGTAGTCGAAGCGGGGCACTTTTCACTCTTTTTGCCATTCAGCCGCCGTCAGCGGTGTGGCCTTCGCACTCGCAGGCTCCGTCCAGACAGCCGCGACCGGTCGCCGTCTCGAAGACGGGGAGCCCGCAGTCGCACTCGTCGACGACGACGCCCGACGGGATCGAGAACGTCGTCTCGCAGTCGGGGTAGTGCTCGCAGCCGAGGAAGACGCGACCGGGCGCGGACTGGATCGTCAGCTCGCCGCCACAGTCCGGACAGTTCCAAACGCGATCGAAGCGACCTCTCACGGCGTCTTCTAACGGGTCACATGCCGGATCGAGACAGAGGTGAAACGGCTCACCTCGCTCGACGCGGATCTTCGGCAGTCCGCAGTCGTCGCAGGTGCCGTCCGTGACGCTCGCACCGGCCGGGAGCCCCCATCGCGTCTCGCAGTCGAGACAGACCACGTCGCCGCGCGATCGCACGAGCGGACCGCCGTCCTCGGGGCAGGTACCGACTGGAACGCCGGCCTCGGTGACGGGAAGCGCGCGGCTGGCGGTCGCCTCGTTCGCGACGATCCGGAGGCGACGGCTTCCCTCTCGGGCGGTGATAGAGAACCCCTCGCCGTCGCCCTCGACGACGACGCTCTCGGGCCGGGTGAGCCACGCCACCGGCTGGTAGCCGTCGGCATCGTGGACGAGCGTGGTGTCGTCGGGTTTGATGAGGACGACGACGTGCCCGCGATGGGTGCGGGTACGGTCGCCGCGTTCGGTCACCTGACAGTCGCCTGCGAACACGCGGAGTCGTTTCGGCATACCACGGCGTTGCTCCGTTTTCCGATTTAACGAGTGGGCAGGGAGTGGTGATGACGAGCCGCTGCTTCTCACGAAAGCACCTCCCACCGATATGTAGTTGGGCGATCAACAAGTACACAGAATGAAACATCTCGAGTACGCGTACACGACCGGAATGGACGACGAGTCGATCGATGAACGCCTACGAACAGCCGATTCCGGTGTTCTCGCACTGGCCGGTGGGAACGACGCGTACGCGGTTCCGCTGGCGCACTACTACGACGGCGACAGCCTCTACTTCCGGCTGGGGATGACTGAGCAGAGCACGAAACGAGAGCTCTGGGAGACAACGGAGACGGCGTGTTACGTGTTACGTGGGACAGAGTCGACAGCTGATCCGAAGGCGTTCGACTCGTGGAGTATCGTGATCACCGGGTCGCTCACGGCGCTCTCTGAGGCCGAACGCGATCGGTTCGATACGGCCGAGATCAACGACCGATTCTCTCCGATTCGCGTGTTCGATGAGGCCATCGAGGATATCGACGTGATCATCGTCAGATTCGACATCGAGAGTATCACCGGACGGAGCACCGATAACTGAGCCCGGGAGCGAGTGGTCGCTGTGCGTGGGACCGACGAACTACGCCACTTGGACCGTCCGCGTCGCCCGGACCGGCATCAGCGGCAGGTCCGGAAAAACGACCTCAACGACGAACTCCAGTTCGTCGGCGTCGGGCGGACCGAACACGCCGACCGGGGTCGTCATCTCCCCGTCGAGATACGTCGTCGTCTCCGTCATCTCCACATCGTTGACGGTGACTCGGATCCCGGCTCGGGCAGCGCCAGAGGTAGTCGAGACGCCGACCTCGCACATCTCGTTTTCGCCGATCGCAATGGTGCCGGGAAACGCTCCCCAGTCGACGGCGATCTGCGGGCAGTCGCGCGCTGCCGAGACGATACGCTCGGCGACGGAATCGCTCATGCCGGCGTTCTCCAGTCCACCAACACCGGCGTCGACGACGTCCGCGGGCGAGGTGAGTCCGGCGCTGGCGAGTCGCTCGGCGCGGCCGGAGCCGACCCCGTCGATGGCGGTGAGTGCGACTGCCTCTCGCGACACGCCGTGTTCGACGCGGGCCTCGACGCGGCACGCGAGATTGGCAGCGCGTGGACCGGCGAATCGGTCGAGAAACTCCGAGAGCGCGGCGAGCAGCCGCAGTGCGTTCTGCCGAATCACCCACGCGTCGGAGCGGAGATCGGACGGGATCGAGTCGGCCATCCCCGCGATCAGGATGGCGAACACCTTCCGATGGCCGTCTTCGAGGTCGGTGTCGTGGCCGTCGAGGATCCGGTCGATCGCATCGGATTCCGCCGAGCGCGCAGAGACCGAGTCGAACTCGCCGGCGGCGGCGACCGTCTCTAAGATCCGGTCGACGGTAAGCGTCTCCTGGTCGGCGAGTCGGCGGAACCGCCGCGCCGTGTCGAGTCGGAGGTAGTACTTCGAGGCGAGTCGCCCGAGCGCTGACGGCTCGATCGCGAGGTCGTCGTCGGCCGCGACGAACCCGTCGTCGACGAGCGATTCGAGGGTGTCGCGGACGCGGTCGCGGAGGGTCGCGAAGTCGTACTCGTCCGGCTTCGACTGCGCCCGGACGTAGTAGAACGTGGTCTCTAACCACGCCATCACGTCTTCGAGCCCTCGGATCGTCCCCATCGCGATCTCGGCGTTGAGGTGAGATTCCAGTTCGGCGGCGAGCCGCGACTCGATCTCTTTGCCCTCCTTCAGCAGGCGCCGGTATTTGTCCGCATCCGCGTGATCACAGACGACCCAGCCGTAGCCGACGTCGTCGTAGCCGGGGCGACCCGCCCGTCCGAGCATCTGGAGGACATCTAGCGGGGAGATGTCGGTCTCGCCCTCTAGGGGGTCGTGGTACTTCGTATCGCGGATGACGACACAGCGCGCGGGGAGGTTGACGCCCCACGCGAGCGTCGACGTCGAAAAGAGCAGCTTGATCTTCCCCTGCTTGAACCACTGCTCGACCTTATCACGGTCGCTCTTGCCGAGTCCGGCGTGGTGGAACCCGACGCCGTCGGTGACAGACTGCCGGAGCGTGTCGTTGGTCAGCTCTTTGGCGGCGTTATGGAAGTCGTAGTCGCCGCGCGAGTCGATCGGGATGTCGCGGTCAGTGATCTCGTCGCGTGCCTTCTTTGCCGCCTGAACCGTGTCCTGTCGCGAGGAGACGAACACGAGCGCTTGGCCGTCCTCGCGAACGTGCGGCTCGGCCAGATCGAGCGCGCGGTAGAGCCGTCGGTACTTGTCGGCGAACGCGTTCGAGCCGTGCGAGTACGTCTTCACGCCAGTCTCTAGATCGACCGGTCGGTAGTCGTCGCCGAACGCGTAGGTCGTCTCCGCGGGGGCGTCGAGCCACTCAGCGACGTCGGCGACGTTCGGCATGGTCGCCGAGAGCGCGACGACTCGCGGATCCTGGAGACGACGAAGTCGCGAGACGGTCACCTCGAGCACTGCGCCGCGCTTCTCGCTGTCGAGCAGATGGACCTCGTCGATGACGACGCAGTCGACATCGGTGATAAACGAGTAGCGTGCGGAGTCGTGTTTCCGCGTCGCGCTGTCGGCCTTCTCGGGCGTCGTCACGAGCACGTCCGCGCGCTCGGCGCGGCGCGGGTTCAGATCGCGCTCCCCAGAGACGACGTAGACGGAGTAGCCGAGGTCCTCGAACCGCTCCCACTCGTTTTCCTTCTCGTTCGTGAGCGCGCGCAGCGGGGCAATAAACAGCGCCGTGCCGCCCTCCGAGAGCGTCTTACAGATGGCGAGTTCGGCGAGCGCGGTCTTGCCGGACGCGGTCGGCGCGGACGCGACGACGTTGTGGTCGGACTCTAAGACCCCCGGCAGCGCCTCGCGTTGCATCCGATTGAACTCCTCGAACCCGAACGCGTCGGCGAACTCCGGCACCGCGTCCGCGACCTTCACGGCACACCACACCCGTGGACGAGTCGTCGGCGACCGCGGCTGATTCGCATTGGATCGAGTCGGGGGCTTCGAGGCCAAAGGCGTTTCTCATGTGACCGCTGTTGTGGATCTCGGACTGAATACGACCACCGACCCCGAGCGTTTACGTGAGTTCGGATCGACCCCTCGGTATGATACCGTCGTCACCGATCGTCATCGGAACCGTCGCCGTTCTCGTCGTGATACTCCTGCTCGCTGCCGTCGGCCGTATCCGGGGTCCCTCCGCCGACGCGCGCGAGTCGAAGGAGGCACACGAGGCCGCACAACAGCGAGACCCACCGGTACAGATCGGCGAGACGTACGAGTTCGGCGTCACCGAACTCACCGACCACCACTCCGGGAAAGAGGTCGCCGTCGGCAAGGTTGAGGGGTTCGTCGTTTTCACCGAAGACATCCCGAGCGGCATCGAGAAAGGCGACGTGATCCGCGCGAAGGTGCTCTCGTTCAACGAGGGGCGCACGTCGGCGGACGCGACGTTCG
>LKMY01000074.1 GCA_001564205.1 Nanohaloarchaea archaeon PL-Br10_U2g5 | reverse complement strand
CACGGTGGTCGTCTCCGTCGGCGCCGTCACCGAGTTCGGCGAACGGGTCGTCGATATCAGGGCCGTCGTCTTTCCGCGTCTCGTCTCCGGTCATGGTCTCCTCGGTTCGTCACGTCGGGTACTCACGTCGGAGGATCCGGTCGCGCCCCCGTCGGCACTGGCCTGCTTGTCGGCGACGTCACCGTCAAGCGCCGGCGGATCCCCGACGACCAGCTTCGAGGTGCCGAGAAATCCGGGGTTGGGGTCTAGCTCGGCGAACTCGCTGCCGCAGTGTGGGCACGCTGGCGCCGTCAACAGTCCCAGATCCACGGTCTCGCCGCAGTCCGCACACTTCGCTTTCCGAACCCCGTGACGGTTCGCGGCGTCGGTCAGCGTGGTGAGTCGCTCGCGGTCGGCTCGGTCGCGCTCGGCGGCTTCGAGCCGTCGTCGAACTCTGACGACGGCGCTGGCGACGCGAGAGAGCTTGTCGTCGAGCTCATCGACGCCGATGTCGTCCACGCGAGACGCTAAGCGGTCGATGTCGTCCGCCCGCGACTCGGCACGGCTCAGCCGGTCGCCCACGTCGTCGAGTCGACTAGAGACCGCGTCGAGGTCGGTCGCGATCGACTCCAATCGATCCGCCGTCTCCTCGTGTGTGTGGTCCGCCGGTGCCTTCGCCTCGATCTCTCGGTAGAGCTTCACGAACCGGTCTCGGAGGTCTTCGATCTTCTCGTCGACCGTCTCGTCGAGCTCCGCGAGGTCCCGCCTGATCGCGGTCACCTCTTGAGCGTCGGGAACGTCGATATCCTCGGCCTCCGCGAGCGCGACGATAGCGCGTTTCAGCAGCTCCTCGCGGTCGGCACCGGTCTCGTCGACGGCGGTCTCGAACGCCTCGTCGTGACGACGGTCGGTCGGATCGAGGTCGCTCATCGCGGATCCTCCGTCATTCACGCCTCGTTTGTCGGGGAGACTTAAGTAACCTGTCGGGTCGTTCTCTCAGTTGAGATACGGGTCGATTACGGCGTTTCGCGCTCATCGGATCTTCCGGACGTCACTGATGTCGAAGCCGCCGTCGTGGATCTCGGTCTCGAAGCGGACGATGTTCTCGGCCTCCAGTCGGGAGAGCACCCCGCGGAACTCGCGCACGAACATCGTTCGGGCACGCTGTGAGCCACCGCTCTCCCAGGTGAACTGGAGCGTTCCGCCCGCGGCGTCCATCAACGCGCCGAGCTCTCGGTCGGTCACCGAGTCAGTGTTGACCAACACGAGGATGAGCCCGCCCCACTCGTACGCCGCTTTTTTCAGCCCCTTCATCACCATCGCGATGTCGCTCCAGCCCGTGTTATCCGACACCATCGACACGAGGTCGGTCACCGAGTCGATACAGACGAGGTTCCCCGCCGCGTGTGCCGAGAGGTAGTCACCGAACGCGGTGAGCACGTCCTCGTACTCGCCGCGATTTCCGAGGTCCTCGATCGATCCCGTCTCCGTTTCGTACCAGTCGCGCGGGATCGGACTGAGCTGGAAGAACTCCCGCGAGAGGTCACGAAACGAGATCTCCTCGACCGCGGCGTCGACAATCTCGTCGGCCATCGTGTATCCCATCTCTCGGACGATCGCTCCCGCGTCGGCGGTAAATGAGATGTAATGAACGGCCGGCGGGAGCGCGGCATCGTCGGCGATGTCGCCGTAGTACAGGTCGAACAGCTCCTCATCGGCGTGTGCGAGACCGTTCATCGCCGCGCTCGTGTAGCAGAACTCGCGCGCTCCGGCGCCGGATTCCCCGGCGAGCAACACGACGTTTCCCGGCGGGGCGCCGCCACCGAGAATCGAATCGAGGCGGGCGACGCCGAACGGTAGACTCGGCATACCCAGTATGGGATCGCCGTCCCGCTTAGTGTTGTTGCTCGCTCGACTCGTCTTCCGCCGACGTCGCTCTCGCTCCGTCTCGTCGTCTCTCCGGATCGGTCCCGTCGTCTCTCTGCACCAGCGCCCCGCCCGCGGCCGCCTCGACGACCGACACGCTCCCGCCGACACCTGCCTCGTCGAGCGCTTGTTCCCCGGCTACCGCGGCCGCACCCGCATGCTCTCGGTCGGTGACGCCGTAGACCGTGGGTCCCCACGACGACTGGCCGGCGCCGAACACCGCCGAGGACGACGACAGCGAAGCGACGATATCACCGACCGGGGGGCGATACACGCCGCCCTGCTCGTCGGCGTACCACGCGCCGTTGAGCCGACCGATCTCCGCGACGGCGGCACCGAAGCCCTCCGCGTTTCCCGCCGTGATCGACGGGAGGACGCGTCGGGTGACGATCCCGCCGATCCGGTCGGCCAGTCCCGGCTCCGCTCGCTCGACTGCGGTTCGCATCGCGTCGTCCTCGCTGGCTCCGTTTCGTCCCGGCTCCGAATCGGGCCGAACGAGCAGGAACCGCCACTCGTCCGGGACGGGGTGTCGGGCCGCCACGGGCGGGACGGTCCACTCGCCGTCGGCGGGCCGGTCGGTCGTGAACCGCGCCGTCGGGTGGCCCGCATCGAGGACGAACCCGCCGGCCTCGAAGGTCGCGACGCCGACGCCGGACCGGCCGCCCCGTCCGAGCGCCGGCGCCCGCTCGCGAACGCGAGGCGGCTCGTCGTGTGCCGCCGCCACCGCCGCGAGCGTCGCCGCGGCCAGCTGCGTCCCGCTCCCGAGTCCCGCGTGGCGCGGGAGCGACTCGCGGACAACGACGGTGGCGCCGTCGACGCCGAGGAGTTCAGTGGCGATCGTCGCGTACTCGCGGCTGTCCCGTGCGAGGGTCGACTCGCGCTCGTCGCCTGCGGGGGCTGACCCGCTCCGCTCGACGACGACGCTCACGCGGTCGGCCGGCTCCGCGTCGACGACGACGCGCGGCTCCGCGAGCCCGAGCCCGAGCGCACCGTACAGCCGCTCGTGTGAGAGACTGAGGTTACAGAAGCCGAAGTGGAGCCGCGCCCCGGCGCTTGCGCGTGCCATTGTGTCCCCGATTCGGGGTCGACCAATAAAGGAAGCGTGGCAGTGGCGGGAGTTGCCCGTGTTTCGTATCGCCGATCCGTCACTCCTGCCAGTCCGGGTTCGTCCGCGGCGGCGAGAAGATGTCGTAGCCGACGACGGGCTCGTCGCCGCGATTGACCGCCGCGTGCGGCTCGTCGCCCGGAATGACGTACGTGTCTCCCGGCCCGACGACGCGGTCCTCGCCGTCGACGACGAACGTGATCGTCCCCTCGGTGATCACGCCGACCTGTTCGTGGTGATGGTCGTGTTTCGGCACCGACTCGCCGGGGCCGATCACGAACCGTTGGATGCTCGTCTTTTCGCCCGACGCCCCCTGCGTGAGGAAAACGCCCTCCACCGCTTCGACCGCGTCGACGTCCGCGTCTGGGATGATGTCCATACCGGGTGCGCGGCGGGGAGCGACTTAAACCGGAAGGATGGGGCAAGCCCCGAACGTGACCACGACAGACGATCGCGTGACCCGAGTCACGGACGCCGTCACGGGAACGGGTGGTACGGCCCGTCCAGGGTCGGTTCGAATCCCATCGATCGGGGGACGTCGCTGGCGCGGTCGCCGAAGAACGGTTCACCAGTGAACAGCGGCTGCGCGCCCGGAACGAGTACCCGGACCGCCTCGAAGCCGAGCGCGACGAGATCCCGAGTCGTGATCCGCGCGACGTACGGCTCCAGTCCGACCGCTTGGACGCGGTCGACGACGGCTGTCAACTCTTCGGCTCCCGATAGCGCTGGCTCCCCGAGGGCGTCGGCAGAAACCGACGCCTCCGGGTCGAAGAACGCCCGCGTCTCCGCGGGAAAATCTGCGTGATGCCCGATCGCCGCGCTCTCGTCGGCGGCAGCGTCCTCCCCCATCGACCGGAGTTCGGTCCAGTTCTGGAGCGCTTCCGCGAGCGCGCTCCGAGCCGCCGCACTCGGGTCCAGATCCGCGCCGGACCCGGCAGCGAACCGCGGCCAGTCACCCTCGCGATGGACGCCGACGGCGACGACGGGCACGTCGATATCGGTCGTGACGAGCAGCGGGGTCACGGAGAGATCCTCGGCTCGCGCGCGTTTCCGTAGCTCTTCGAACGTCGAATCGTCGATATCGATCGCGAGCGGTTCCGTGGTCGAGTACCAGCTCATCATCGTCGCGTCGCGCTCGATCGCCTCGTAGAGTCCAGACAGCGCCGCCTCCGGGCCGGAGTTCCCCAAGCCGAGCCCTGTCGTGATCGCGGGTCGGTACCGCCGGTCAGGCGGCGGGAAGTGGACGAACGACGCCGGGAGGCTCACGGCTTCACCGGAGCCGAGACGCGCACCGGTCACCCACAGGAGCCGATCCTCGTGGGCGTACGTTTCCGCGCTCTCGGGCCGAACGAATGCGTCCGGCGTCACGGGGTTCGGAACGTTCGCGGCGACGGCCCGCGTGAACGACGCCTCACGGTACACGCCTGCGGCGTACCGCTCTAATCCCTCGCCGAGCGCCTTCATGAACGCGGCGTCCCAGGCGGCGTCGACGCCGCCGCCGAATTCGGCGGCTCGCGCGTCGGAGAACGGCGTCGTGTCGGCGACTCGGGCGACGTAGTACGGCACCGGAAACGACTCCTGTTCGCCGACCTCAGAGAGCGCGCCGATCCGCGGATCGACCGCTTTCTCGGCCCGAGCGATCGACTCGTCAAGCGAGCGGTGATCGTGTTCGCGCGGCAGCGCTCCGCTCGGGTCGGCACCGCAGTCACAGCCCGGTGTCGGAAGAAGCGTCCGCTCGGCACCGGGCACCTCGACGACCGTGTCGCCGACCGGGTCGCCCGCGAGGAACTGAATGGTTCGTCGACCCGCCACGGCGCCCGCATATCGCACGGCAGACCGGCGTCCCGCGGGCGAATCGGCCGACTTGACGCCGCCGCTGGCGACCCGTCGACGGAGACAGTCGTAACAGGCGTCGTCGAAGGTGGTTATCGCGGCGTCGAGCTCCGCGATCGGAACGCCGCCGAGCCCCCCAACTTCGATTCCGATCCAGCTATCGAGGTGAGTGTCCGCCGTGGTGAACGTATCGGCACCGACCGTATCGACGACGACCGCGAGATCGAACCCGTCCAACAGCGACGCTTCGACGGGCATCACGTTCACCTCGACGTCGCCGAGTGCGGCCGAGACGGCGTCGACTGCGGGGCCGTCGCCGACAACTCCGATATCCATATACCGTCCGACGCGAAGGAGCGAAAAAAAGCCGCGGATGCCGGATGCCGATCCGAGAAGGGTAGTTCACTGTCCGAAGACCTACGTCATCAGATCGATAGCGACGTCGGCGAGCTCTGCGGCGTCGACGCCGTGAAGCCGCTCGTCGCCCAGTTTGAGCCGGAGCCGCGGACGACCGACATCGATCGGCACCTTCTCCGTGTCGATGATACCGAGATCCTCGAGCCGGGTTTTCGTCCGGGAGAACGTCGCCTTCGAAGCGATTCCGACGTCCTCGCCCCACTTGGAGATGTCGTAGAGCAGTACGTCGTTTTTCGCTGCGACGAGCAGGGAAACCGTCACCTCGTCGAGTCCGCCGCCGCTGTCATGAGTCGACTCCATCGCGGAGAGCACGGCGTCGAAGTCGTCTCGCGTCTCCGCGCCGATCTCGGCCGCCATCGTCTCCCGAATGCGACTGATAGCCGGGGTCCGGAGCCCGTACGTCTCCGCCGTCTCGAACGCGGTACGGTTGGTCTCGAACACGTCGGAGACGAAGTCGCCGTCCTCGGTGGAGAGAGCGGCGACGCGGTCGTCCGTGCTCACCAGCACGAAGACGCGGGACGGTGACACAAACAGTGCGTTGTCGACGGCCCTCGGAAGTAGTCGGAGGTCCAGCGACCCGTTCGCGACGAGATCGGCGGCTTTCGACGCGATGAGAAAATCGTCCATCACGTTTTTTATCGTCCGCTCGTCGACGAGCATCGACAGCTGCGGGAGGTCCTCACGGTCGACTGCCACCTCGATCAGCGAGACGATCGTCTCTCCGGCCGGATCGACGACGAAGAGCTCTTCGTCCCCTCCCGCAAACGCCGCGTCGAGCACGGTTTCGATGTCTGCCTCTAGTAAATTCGATACCATCTATCTCCTCGGATGAAAGTCCGATGCGTATTTAATATTAACGGGATTTGGAGAGGGAACAACGGGTTCTCAACCACTCAGGCGCCGCTATAATCCATTTTAGCGTTTTTGAGAAGAACGAGGAGATCTGTTGTCGTTCTCGAGTGGACACGACTGACAGGTGGGACCTGTCTCGGCTGTCGTCCAGAGCCGTGTCGGCACCACCGTGACGGAAGGATTAATGCGCGATCGGACCCGCATTGATACATGGACAACGAGTACGTCCGAGCAGTCGATCCGGCGGTCGCTGACGCGTTGGACGGCGAGCGCGGGAGACAAGAGCAGACGCTTGCGATGATCGCGAGCGAGAACCACGTCAGTGAGGCGGTCCTCGAGGCGCAGGGGAGCGTTCTCACAAATAAGTACGCGGAGGGATATCCCGGCGCGCGCTACTACGCCGGCTGTGAGTACGCAGACGAGGTCGAGGAGCTGGCCATTGAGCGCGCCACGGAGCTGTGGGGCGCCGAGCACGTCAACGTCCAACCCCACTCAGGAACACAGGCCAATCAGGCCGTCTACTTCGCCACACTCGACCCCGGTGACAAGATCCTCTCGCTCGAGCTGAACCACGGCGGCCACCTCTCGCACGGTCATCCCGCGAATTTCACCGGGCAGATCTACGACGTCGAGCAGTACGAGGTCGACCCCGAGACCGGATACATCGACTACGAGGGGCTCCGGGAGACGGCCGAAGCGTTCGACCCCGACATCATCGTCTCCGGCTACTCCGCGTATCCACGTACCGTCGACTGGGCGGAGATCCAGGCGGCCGCGGACGCCGTCGACGCGTATCACCTCGCCGATATCGCACACATCACCGGACTCGTCGCTGCTGGGGTCCACCCCTCTCCGGTCGGTGTCGCGGATTTCGTCACCGGCTCCACGCACAAGACGATCCGCGCCGGCCGCGGTGGGATCATCATGTGCGACGAAGCGCACGCCGACGACATCGACAAAGCGGTGTTCCCCGGCGGACAGGGCGGTCCGCTGATGCACAACGTCGCCGGTAAGGCCGTCGGGTTCAAAGAGGCGCTCGAACCGGAGTTCAAGACGTACGCGGAGTCGGTCGTCGACAACGCCGAAGTGCTCGCCGAGACGCTCAAAGGCCACGGGCTCTCGCTCGTCTCCGGCGGGACCGACAACCACCTGGTCTTAGTCGATCTTCGCGACTCTCACCCGGACCTCCCGGGCGGCGAGGCCGAGGACGCACTCGCGGCCGCAGGCATCGTGCTCAACGGAAACACCGTCCCCGGGGAGACGCGCTCGCCGTTCAACCCCTCGGGTATCCGTGTCGGGACCGCCGGGCTCACCACGCGTGGTTTCGACGAGGATGCGATCGCCGAGGTCGGCGATCTCATCTACCGCGTCGTCGACAACGTCGACAGCGAAGACGTGATCTACGAGGTCGGCGAACGCGTCGTCGAACTCTGTACGGAGCACCCGCTGTACGAGTGACGATCGCCGTACAGT
>LKMY01000073.1 GCA_001564205.1 Nanohaloarchaea archaeon PL-Br10_U2g5 | reverse complement strand
TCAGTCAGTGTACACGGCGTTTTTTACCATTCAAGACTGGGCAGACCACGTCGCTGGAGACCGGTTTGAGATCAGAAACCCAGTATCCGTCGGACAGATGGGCCACGGATGGAGCCCCGACGGCAACGTCGCACGCGACATCGCGTCCACGAGCGCGTTCTTCTATCTCGACACGCCCGAGTTCTCGTGGGCGCAGGACGTTGCCGCCGAACTCGAACGCGACTACGACGATGTCGCGACGTACAATCTTCTCGACGGGCTCGGACCACAGCTCATCGGTTTCGACTCCGGCGCGCTCCCCGAATTCGATCGCGGCCACGAATACCCGCGAGAGAGCCTCCGACTCGAGGAGTTCGACATCTACGACCTCCGCTCTGACGACCAGCTCGGATACTGGCACACCGGACACTGGCACGGCGGCGTTCCCGACGTCCCGATCGATTCCACCGTCCCGGTCGGTCTCGTCATCGAAGACGACCAAGACCGCGTCGTCCCGCTCGGCGACGGCGAGCGATACCAGGTCGACGCCCGGATCGCCGAGGGCGAGGCCGACCTCGTAGAGATCGCGGCCCACGGACGACAAGTCGAACTCTCCGGGATCGAGACCGGACGTACCGCGGTCGTCTTCGAAGTGCTCGAAGAGGGGGAGGTCATCTACGACACCGCCAACGAGCCGGCGGCCTTCGAAGTCGTCGAGCAAGGGGATACGGGTGCCTCAGAGTTTCACGACCCGCACGTCTACGCTGATCCCGTCCTCGGTCAGGAGATGGTCGGGGGAATCCGCGACGCGTTAGTCGAACTCGACCCCGAGAACGCCGACGCCTACGAGGAGAACGCCGCCGCGTACACCGATCGAATGGACGAGGTCCACGAGGCGTTCGAATCGCTCGCTGAAGACGCCGATCGCGATATCGCCGTCCTCGCCGGCCACGACTCGTTTCAGTACCTCGAACGGCGATACGACTTCGAGCTTCGAACGCCGGTCGGGATCTCTCCGGACGCCACCGAGTCGTTCGAGGATATCGCCGGCCTCATCGAGATCATCGAGGAGCACGACATCCACACCGTGCTGTACGACCCGTTCGAGGCGCCCGACCCGGAGACCGACGTGCCACAGATGATCGACGTGATCTTCGAGAACACCGACGTGGAGAACGCCGAGCCGCTCACGCCGGCAGAGGGGACGACACCGACGTGGCAGGACGACGAGTGGGGATGGGTCGAACAAATGGTAGAGATCAACGTGCCGTCGCTCCGAACGGCCCTCGATGCGTAACATGAACCTCGATGCGTAACATGAATGTAGTAGCGCCTGTTGGAAACGCCAAGCGCGTGGACGCAATAAAGCAAACGATGGCAACGACGACAACGGAGCAGTCACGGTGAGCGCGGTCATCGACGTCGAAGACGTCACGTTCAGCTACGGCGACAGTGTCGCGGTCGACAACGTCACGCTCTCCGTCGACGACGGCGAGTTTCTCGGGCTGATCGGACCGAACGGCTCCGGGAAGACGACCCTGCTACACCTCATGTTGGGGTTGAACGAGCCCGACTCCGGCTCGCTCTCGCTGTTCGGGACGCCCGCCCACGAGTTCGACGACGGCGAACGGATCGGCTACGTCGGCCAGCGCGCCGCCGACCGCGGCGACGCGATGCCCGTAACCGTTCGGGAAACCGTGTTGATGGGCCGGTTCGCCCGCGCCGGTCGCGCCCGACTGACCGATCGGGACCGCGAGATCGCCCACGAGGCGATGCAGACCGTGGACGTGCTCCCGCTCGCCGAGCGACGCGTCAGTTCGCTGTCCGGCGGACAGCGCCAGCGAGCGTTCATCGCACGAGCGCTCGCCTCCGAGGCCGACATCCTCGCGCTCGACGAGCCGACCGTCGGGATCGACGCGAACTCCCGAGACCGGTTCTACGACCTGCTCGATGAGCTGAACGCCACCGGAATGACGATCATCCTCATCGAACACGACATCGGTGTCCTCACGAAACACGTCGACACGGTCGCCTGCATCAACGTCGAACTGTATCACCACGGAGACACGGTCTCGTTCCTCGAGAGCGACGCGCTGGCGGACGCTTACGGGCGAGCCAGCGGAATTCTCGAGCACAATCATCAATGAGCGTCGAGTACGAGGAAGAAGGCGCTACGGAGCACGGATCGAAACCCGCGGCCGCGGGTAGAGAGGTCTCGCGTCGTGAGCTCACCGAACTCATCGGTGTCGGTCTCGTCGGCGTCCTCGCGGCCTGTATGCTGGGCTTTCTGCTGTTGGATTGGGTTCGCGACGCGCCGGGCACCGTCGGCGCGGTCGCGGACGCGTGGTTCACGGGATTCCTGACGCTCGGTGCGTGGGCCGACTTCTATCTCGGGACAAACGTGTTCCGCCATCCGTTCGTGTGGCGGGCGGCCGCGACGGGGGTTCTCGTCGGGATTGTCGGCCCGGTCGTCGGCGCGTTCCTCGTCCACCGGCAGATGGCGCTGATCGGCGAGACCCTCGCGCACACCGCCTTCGCGGGCGTCGCGTTCGGCATGCTCTTCGTCGCGTTCGGCGCGGGAGTCGCGAGCGGCGCGGTGGCCCTTTTCGGCTCGAGCGGAACCCTCCTCCTCGTCGCGCTCATCGTGAGCGCGGTCAGCGCGCTCGGGCTGCAGTGGCTGACGGACCGGACCGACAGCTACGGTGACGTTCCAATTGCTATCGTGCTCACAGGGAGCTTCGCGGTCGGGACGCTCGTGATCAGCTGGAGCCGTGATTTCATCTCCATCGCGATCAACATCGAGGACTTCCTGTTCGGAAGCCTTGCTATCGTCACCGCCACGGGCTCCCGGCTCGTCGCGCTTTTGACCGTCGTCGTCGTCGGGCTCGTCGTCTACAACTACAAGCAGTTCCTGTTCATCACGTTCGACGAGCGTGCAGCCCGCGTTGCGCGCCTCAACGTGGAGCGATACAACGCCTTGCTCATCGTGATGACCGCGACGGTCGTCGTCGGCGCGATGCAGATCCTCGGTGTGATCCTCGTCGCCGGGCTGCTCGTCATCCCCGTCGCCGCCGCCTCGCAGGTCGCCCAGAGCTTCCGGGAAACGCTGTATCTCTCCGTGCTCGTCGGACAGGTCGCGGTTCTCGGCGGGTTAGCTGTCTCTATCGGAGTCGGACTTCCCCCCGGCGGATCGATTATCGTCATCGCCATCGGTGCGTACCTGCTTTCGATCGCTGTCTCCGGCCGGACGGAAGCCCTCTCGATGCACTGATCGGCCGTCCGTTTTTCCGCGAACCCGGGTGGGCGTTTTGATCGCATAGCCCCCGAGTTCGACTGCTTTCCACAGACCCTTATGTCGCAACCTCGACCGTGACGTATGGGAAAAAGAGAAACCTACACTATCACCGGTCCCAACGGTGACGAAGAATCGTTCGAACTGCCTGCCGGCCTCGTTGACATCCTCAGCGAGCAGGGGGAGCAGTCGACCCGCGTCGTCAGCGACGTCGTGGTGCAGGCGATGGCTCAGCAGGCGCACGTAATCGCTCATCACAGTGAGGGCGAAGTACCAGAGGACATCGCCGAGATGAACGAGACGGCCGCCGAGCTGTTCGAAGAGCGCTTCGGACAGTCGCTCGAAGACGCGCTCGGTCACTCGCATTAAGCCGCGTTCGGCGCCTCGTACTGGACGAGGCTTCGGAAAGAGCGCCGCGCGACGGCGTCGACTTCTTTCATAAATGCCGGCCGCTTAAGTCGCGCTGGAACGTACGTACTACTATGAGCGAAAGGACGGACGCGCCGGTGTTGATATTCGACGGTGACTGTCCGTACTGCTCGATGGCAGCGATCGCGCTGCGCCGTCTCGACGGCGTTGAGGCGGTGCCGTGGGAGGCCGATCCAGTCGGTCCGTTTCTCGACGCACAGTTCGGCTCGCGTCCGTTCGCGATGGTGCTTGTCGACCCGGGCGAGCGACTGGTGTACGCCGGGCGATCGGCGGCGGAAGAGCTGGCGGAACGGGCCGGAACCCCTGGGATCGTCGGCGGACTCGTTCGGGAAAATTACGACCGAATCGCGGACGTCGTGGGTACGCTTTCAGGCCGCGGCCGGGACCCGGACGACTTCCACAACACGTATGAGCTCGACGCCGACGCGGCGACGCTCGTCGACAATCTCCGTCCGGCGACCAGCGAACCGCCAGAACTTACGGGGTAAGCCGTGTCAGACGTCGACTCGACTCCGGATCCGGATCGCGACGCCGTCGACACCGGTTGTTCGGTCGGCGGGACGTACACGCTCCTTATCCACGTTCCGACGGCCGTTACCGTCGAGGTCGGCGCGCTCGGCGCGTACGAGTTGCCGGCCGGCCCGTACGCGTACACCGGGAGCGCGCTCGGAGCCGGCGGCTTCTCTCGGGTGGACAGACACCGTCGCGTCGCCCGCGGCGACCACGACGTGCGCCACTGGCATATCGACTACCTGCTCGGACGCCCCGACACCGACCTCACCAACGTCGTTCGGAGCGTCGGGATCGACGCGGAGTGTGCGGTTGCCGGCCGGCTCCCGACGGGACCGATCGACGTGTTCGGCGCGTCTGACTGCGACTGCGAGAGTCACCTCGCGACGGGGTCGACGCTCAGCGGGCTCGTGGCTCGCGTTCGCGGCGCTCACGAGGCGGCGGTCGCTCGCCGAGACGGCGACGAAAGCGGCGGTCTCGTCGAAATCGATGTCGTCCCGGGCGAGCCCGAGAGCGTGAGCCGATGAGCGGCCGTGGATCGTCAGCGCCCCCTCCTACAGGTCGTACCGTTCGACGACTTCGCTGAGCTGTTCGCGACGCCCCTCGACAGCGTCCTCACGTAGCGCCGCTTCTTTGGCGGTCGGACAGGTGAGCTCCGGAACCGATGCCGGTTTTCCCGCCTCGTCGAGTGCGACGAACGTGAAGTAGGAGGTCGTGGTCCGTCGCTCCTCGTCGGTTCGAGGGTTCTCCGCTCGGACGTCCACTTTTACGTCGAGACTCGTCCGCCCGACGTTGAACACGTACCCCTCGACGACGACGACCTCACCCATTTCGATCGGCGCGATGAAATCAACGTGATCCATCGAAGCAGTGACCACCTGCCGGTTCGAAAAGCGCATTCCGGCGATCGCCCCGCAGATATCCATCCAGTGTAACACAGCGCCACCGAGCGCTCGGCCGAGGTTGTTCGTGTCGTTCGGCAACAGCAGCTCAGTCATCTCCGTATACGACTCTGCGATCGTCGCCGTCTCGTCCATGGTTCGGCTCCGGCGCGCGGGAACTTGAACCTCCGGCCCGCGGCCGGCCTAGTCAGACACGTCGTGTGATTCGTCGGATCAGGACTCTTCGTGAGGCCCGTCGTCGAACTGGAGCGAGTCAGGTGAGCGGCCGGCCTCGTCGAGCACGTTGTCAGAAACTATGATTGGGCAATCGATCCGCACGGCGAGCGCGAGCGCATCGGAGGGGCGCGCGTCGAAGACGAATCCCTCCGGCTCACCGTCTTCGTATCGCTCAGCGTCGACCTTCGCGTAGAACGTCCCGTCACGCAGGTCGTCGATCCGGATTCGATCTATCGCCCCACCGAATTCGGTGAGCATCTCGACGAGCAGGTCGTGCGTGAGCGGTCGGTCGAACGGCTCCCCCTCCAGGGCCATTCCGATCGACTGCGCCTGATCGGCGCTGACGAAGATCGGGAGATACTCACCGCGCGCGGAGAGAATGACTGCCGGCACGTCGCCGCCGGGCGCAGAGCCCGCTCCGACTCCCACGACCTCGGCTTCGTGTTCCATACCGTTTCTTGGCGGTGCCGACATGAATAGCTGTCCCACGCTGACGGCCGGAGGGGGGATTATCGATCGAACGTGCGACTACCGACCGACCGTACGATACCAGTACACCCACGCGAGCGTGAACACGACGGCGGCACCGAGGAAGAACACGAGTCCCGGTTCGAGCAGGGAGACGGCGTGTTCCGCCAGCGGGTCGGTGACGACCTCAACGGCGCCGTCGAGATCGGTTGCCGGCTCGTCGGCATCCGGTGCCGTTTCGACCGACGACTCGTCCGTCTCCTCTGCGGGCGCGTCGTCAGTCGCGACTCCCGCGTCGTCACCGCCCGTTCTCGACTGGTACGTCGCCGGGGCGACAGAGAGGAGGCGCTGTGCGGCGACGGCGCTCAGTCCGATGAGCCCGTATCCGCCGAGCAGGCGCAAGAGCGCGGTCTTGATCCCGCTCGACTTCTCAGAGCCGCCCGCGAACAACACGAGCGGCTCATCGGCGGCCGCGTACACGTCCATCTCGCGACCCTTCTCGGAGTACGTCGTGTCCACGACGTCGACGAGGTCGGCCTCGTCGAGCTTCGCGAGGTGGTACTGGACGTTTTGGAGCGAGGTGTCGACCGCGGCAGCGAGTTCGGATTTCGTCGCCGGCTCGTCGTGGAGCTTCGTGAGGATCTCGCGAGCCGTCTCGGAGCCGAGGGCGGCGATGAGGGCATCGGCGTCCTCGTCGTCGACACCGACGACGCGCGGCTCGCGGTCGTCGGGCGTCGCGTCCGGCAGGGAGGGGATCAGCCGGGACATGCGAGCACCTGGAACCCCTGAGAATACAAATTTGTTGGATCAGCCACCGAGCGGTATAGCGACACCGACTCACAAACCCTAAACGCGGTGACGAAGTACACGTGATAATGACAGAGACGCCAGGGGGATCCGAGGGCGCGTCCTCGCCTCCGGCGGCAAACGACGACCCCGGAGCAGTCGACGCCGCGACGCGCGCCGGGGACCCCGCTTCCACTGAACCCGGGTCCGTGACGGTCGTCGGAACCGCTCACATCTCCGAACGCTCCGTCGACGAGGTCGAAGAGACGATCGACCGAGAGCGTCCCGACATCGTCGCCGTCGAACTCGACGAAGGACGCTACCGGCAGATGCAGGGGGAAACACCCGACGACCTCGACGCGGGGGACCTACTGAAGGGGAACACCGTCTTCCAGTTTCTCGCGTACTGGATGCTCTCGTACGTCCAGACCCAGCTCGGCGACCGGTTCGATATCGAGCCCGGCGCCGACATGAAAGCCGCTATCGACGTCTCCGAGCGCCTCGGTATCGATGTCGCGTTAGTCGATCGAGACATTCAGACGACGATCCAGCGGTTCTGGGCGCGGATGTCGATCACGGAGAAGCTCCGGATGGTCGGCGGACTCGCGTTCGGAATCACGGACCCCCGTATCGTCGGTGTCGTCGTCGGACTGTTCGTCGGCGTTCTCGCCGGTCCCGCTATCGGGCTCTTCGGCGGGAGCATCGGAATCACCAACGCGCTGTTGACGAGCGTTACCGGCGGAATGGTCGCCGGACTCGCCGCCGCACTCGTCGTCGATCAGATCGGGAAGGTCGGCCTCTCTCCAGACGCACGGCTGTACGGGGCGGCCGCGATCGGTGTCAGCACCGGGATCGTCGTCGCCGCGTTCGGCGCCGCCGACGGGCTCGTCTCGGCGTACCTCGGGGCATTCACGATCCGGGCCGTCGGGAGCCTCGGTCTCGGGGTCTCGTTCGGGCTGATTCTCGGTCTCTTCGCGGCGCTACTCCTCGGCGTTGCCGGTCGCGG
>LKMY01000072.1 GCA_001564205.1 Nanohaloarchaea archaeon PL-Br10_U2g5 | reverse complement strand
TCGTCCCGCTCCGTCTGTAACTCGTCCCGCTCTCCCGCAAGCTTGTCGCGTTCGGCGGTCAGTGACTCCCGTTCGGACTCGGCCGCTTCGAGGGCGGCTTCGAGCTGTGTGACCCGCTGGACTCGGCCGCTGGACGCCGCTTCAGCGGAGCGCTGCGAGACGGCTGACCGGTTCGTCCCACGCCGTTCGGTCGAGCGTGGATCCGGCGAACCGCTGTCAGCGGTGGCTTCGGTCGCGACCTCAGACCGCTGGCTACCGCGTCGACCGGAGCTCCGCGACTGAGCGCGATCCGTTCGAGGATTCGGCTGCTCCGCTTCGCTCGATACGGAGCGACCGCTTGCAGGGTCGCTCGCCTCCGACGGATCGAGCGCTGGGATCGAGCGCTGCTCGCGCCACTCTTCTTCTTCAGAGAACACGTCGTCTGAAGGGTGCCCCGAACCGTCATCGCTCTGGTCAGACGGCCGCGTAGCCGACATCGCGGGGTTTCGGTCGCTTTCCGGTGTTTCGTCCCGAGTAACTTCCTCGGCCCGGGTAACTTCTTCGGCCCCGTTTGATGACGCGGTGCTCGCATCGTCGACGGCATCGTCGACCTCCGTCTCACCGGATTCCGCGTTGGCCGGTTCGGCGTTGGCCGGTTCGGCGTTGGCCGGTTCGGCGGTATCGGCTCCGTCGTTCGCCGGCTCACCCTGCTGTTGTGTGTGGTCGGCCGTCCCGACGGCGTCTTGCGTCTCCACATCGTCGGCAGCGCTAGCACCCTCGGAACCGTTTTGTTTCGTCGGATCTGCGGCGGTTCGGCCGCTTCCCTCTCCGGGCACGGCCGCGGTTTCGCCGGCATCGCCCCGTCCGCTCGCTTCGGGACCGGTCGGAATCTCACGGACGTTCAGATCCACCTCGTATACGGTGTAGATTCCGACCTCGTCGTCTGCAAGGGTAAACGCGTCGTCCCCGGTTTCGAGGCGACGAGAGTTCCCGACGTACGCGGCCGCCATCGATTCGCCCGCGGTGTAGGTGACGTAGTAATCGCCGGAGAGGACGTTCTCCGATAGCTCGATGTAGCCGGTGAAGCCGCCCTGTGAGAGCTTGCGGTCGGCTTCCGAAAGGGGCGTGTCGTTCGTGTAGTACTGCGCCCGCGGCTCACCGCCCTGCTCTTGCATGGCGAACAGGATCGAAAGCGATTCGTGGGGCGCCTCGTAGATAGTTCCTGACGCGTCCGCGAACGCGTCGAGGTCGGCGTCGGCGGTGCCGATAACGCGCCCCTCGAACACGAACAGCCACCCCATCCCATCGGTCACTGCTCCGGAGAACTCCCGGTCGACGAGACGTCGGAGCCCTGAGAATCCCTCCGAGAATTCCCGGGCGTCCCAGCCGGTGATCTCCGCTCTTCGCTGTGCGTCCATTCTTGTGTTATTTCGCCAGCAACGACTCAAATACCTTCCGGAGCGTGAGACGGCTGTCTGACGCTGAGACGCGGGACACGAGGCGCCACCGATCCGAGACTTGCGCCGTCAGAGCGGCGGTGACTCCGCGTCGTCGACGGCGGCGATCGCCTCGCGACCGAGATCGATCACGTCTCGCTCGAGGCCGCTCGCCGCCAACTCGGCCGGCGTGTACCACTCCCACCGGTCGGGGTCGACCTCCTCGGTCCCGTTCGGCGCGATCTCCCGCGAGTCGACGCGAGCGTAGTAGAGGTGGTCGATATGCTGGTGGCCGACGGAGCCGTCTTCGTGAACGTTTATATCGTGGAGCATGAGATGTTCGGGCTCCGGTAACCCCCGCGTGTTCGGGCCCGTGATCGACGACTCGGTCGCGACGAGCTCTGCGTCGAGCCCCGTCTCCTCACGAACCTCGCGCAGGGCCGCCTCGTGGGGGAGCTCGTCGCGGTCGACGTGGCCGCCGGGCGGGAGCCTGATCCCCAGTCGCTCGTGTTCGTGGAGGGCGGTCGCTCCGTCGTTGACGATGTACGTCGTCGCCGTGAAATGGCGAGTAGTTTCCATACTCGTGGATGGGACTGGTAGGGTTTGGAGATTCGGAAACACGCATCGACGCAAAGATGAATCGGTATCGTGCGGTGCGGGGCAGCTCAGCGTGGCGCTGATTTCAGTCAGCTCAGTTCAACGCGACGCCGTCCTCGGCTTCGAGTAGCTCGTGGTACCGGTTCCGGATCGTCACTTCGCTGATGTTCGCCACGTCGCTGACCTCGCTTTGGGTCACCTTCTCGTTCACGAGGAGTGAGGCGGCGTAGACGGCGGCGGCCGCGAGACCGACCGGCGACTTGCCCGAGTGGATCCCCTGCTCTTTCGCGGTGTTGAGCAGCGACCGAGCCCGCCGCTCGGCCTCGTCCGAGAGCCCGAGGTCGGAGGCGAACCGCGGGACGTAGCTCTCGGGGTCCGCTGGCTGGATCTCCAGTTTGAGCTCGCGGACGACGTAGCGGTACGTCCGGGCGATCTCGTCTTTCTCGACGCGGGAGACCGCGGCGATCTCGTCGAGGCTTCGCGGCGTGCCGGCCTGCCGGGCGGCGGCATACAGGGACGACGTCGAGACGCCCTCGATGGAGCGACCGGGGAGGAGGTCCTCATCGAGCGCGCGGCGGTAGATGACGGAGGCAGTTTCGCGGACGTTGTCCGGGAGACCGAGGGCACTGGCCATGCGGTCGATCTCGCCGAGCGCCTGCTTGAGGTTGCGCTCTTTGGAGTCGCGGGTGCGGAACCGCTCGTTCCACGTGCGAAGTCGCTGCATCTTCTCGCGCTGGCGACTCGACAGCGACTTGCCGTAGGCGTCTTTATTCTGCCAGCCGATGTTCGTCGACAACCCCTTGTCGTGCATCATATTCGTCGTCGGGGCGCCGACGCGCGACTTGCTGTCCTTCTCTTTGGAATCGAACGCGCGCCACTCCGGTCCGCGGTCGATTTCGTCCTCCTCGACGACGAGTCCGCAGTCGACACAGACTGTCTCGCCGTGTTCTGTGTCCGTCGCGAGCTGGCCGCTACACTCGGGACATCGCAGTTCCTCGGCCGACGACTCCGTCTCCGCTTCGTCGTCGACGTGCTCCGCCGTGTACGTTCGAACGTTTTCGCTCATTGGTTAGCTCAAGTGGAGGGAACGGTGGGGCCGAGAGACGCGTCTCGGTTGTTGTCCTCACTAACAGATAAGGGTCGAACGCATATAAAATATGTGCTCTATCTCAATCCTGAAAAGGGTCGAGAGAGACGTTCGAAAACGTTTCTGTGGCGATTATTACCGGTATTCTGTGGTCGGCAATTGCTCGCTGATATCGTTCGACTGCGAGTCGGATACACGTATATATACATTTCGCGAGTCATGGGTGGTCATTTACCGACACCCGCAGTTCCGCGAGGGCAACCGATTTGGGTGTCGCCCGAGCAGAGCGTGTATGAACCGCGCTCGACTCGCTGACGGTCTCGCACGCCTCGATGCCGACGGGTACCTCCTCGACGCTTCTCAGGACGACGCTAACCAGCTGTACCTCTCCGGATTCACGGGCCCCGACCCGTTTTTGACGCTGTACGCCGACGGCGCGATCCACGTTCTCGTCTCCGGGCTGGAGTACGGTCGCGCCCGAAAAGAGGCGACCGCTGACTCGGTTGAGCGGCACGCCGACTACGACTACGAGTACGGCGGCCGTGAGGAGCGGTACGACATGTATGCCGCGTTCGTCCGCGACAAGGGTGTCGAGTCGGTGTCCATGCCGCCGCGCGGGCCGGTCGGAACCGCAGACGCGATGCGAGACCGCGGGATCGACGTCACCGTCGACGGCGACGACCGGCTCCGAGCGGTCCGCGCGATCAAAACCGACGACGAGATTGACGCGATCCGCGAGGCCCAGCGTGCGAACGAGGCGGCGATGCGTGCCGCGGAGGCGCTCATCGCCGGCTCGGACGTGGCCGCCGATCGCGACTCCGACGGCCACGGTGTAGCGCCGAACACGCTTCTCCACGACGGCGAACCGCTCACCAGCGAGCGGGTCGCCGAGGAGATCGAAGTAACGCTGCTGCGCCACGGCTGCGCCCTCGACGAGACGATCGTCGCTGGCGGCGCACAGGCCGCGGATCCACACGACCGCGGTTCGGGACCGCTCCGGGCGAACGAGGCGATCATCGTCGACATCTTCCCCCGCTCGAAGGCGACGAAGTACAACGCAGACATGACCCGGACGTTCTGTGTCGGCGAGCCACCGGCCACGCTCCGGGAGTGGTACGACCTCACCGAGCGCGCCCTCGATGCCGCGCTCGACGCGATTGAGCCGGGCGCCACCGGCGAAGACGTCCACGCCGCCGCCTGCGAAGTGTACGAGGATGCCGGCGAGCCGACGTTCCGAACCGATCCCGAGACGGAGACCGGGTTCATCCACTCGACCGGCCACGGAATCGGCCTCGACGTTCACGAGTCGCCGCGACTCGCGAGCGGCGGCGGGGAGCTGCAACCCGGCCACGTGATCACCGTCGAGCCGGGCCTCTACGATCCCGCTGTCGGCGGCGTCCGTATCGAAGACCTCGTCGTCGTTACCGAAGACGGGTACGAGAACCTCACGGAGTATCCGATCGAGTTCGTCGTCTGACGATTCGGCTCTCCGGAATCCGATCCCGCTAATAGCCGGCTCGGTTGGCCGGAATCCGATCCTGCTAATAGCCGGCTCGGTTGGCCGGAATCGGAACCCGCTTTGACCCCTGTCGAATACGACGACCGTGAACTGGCGGTACAAACACACGGCACTCGCCCTCTGTACGCTCGCGTTCACCGCGACGATGGTCGCGCGCCTGGTAATCAGTCCGCTCGTGCCGCGCATTACCGCCGAATTCGCCGTCACGAACGCCACGGTCGGGCTCGCTCTGTCCGGAATGTGGCTGGCGTACGCGCTGGCGCAGTTTCCGTCGGGCGTGCTCGGCGATAAGTACGGCGAGCGCACAGTCATCCTGACTGCCGTGGGCGCCACTGCGATCGCCTCGCTGTTGATCGCCGTCTCGCCGTCGATACTCGCGTTCATGCTGTTCACGGTCGTGCTCGGTGCTGGCGCCGGCCTCCACTACACCGTCGCGACGACGTTCCTCACGAAACAGTACGACGACATCGGGCAAGCGATCGGCGTTCACGTCGCTGGGGGGCCGCTCGCGGGACTCGCCGCGCCGCCGCTGGCCGCGGTCGTCGGGGCGCAGTACGGCTGGCGCACTGGAATCCTGTTGGGAGTCGTCGCCGCCGTCCCGGTGTTCCTCCTGTTTGCGTGGCAGATTCGGCCGACTGAACCGCTGCGACCGGGGCAGCCGATTCGCGAGCGGTTCGCGGTCGGACCGCTCGCCGAACTCCTCTCGCGGCCACGGATCGCGTACACGACCGCACTGGCCGTCTTGGGCGCGTTCACGTGGCAGGCGACCGCCTCGTTCCTCCCCGCGTTCTTAGAGGTCGGAAACGGGCTCTCGACCGCGCTTTCGGCGCTATTGTTCTCGCTGTACTTCGTCGTTCACGGCGTGACCCAACCGATTACGGGGTCGATCTCGGACCGATTCGGCCGCGACGTGACGGTGATGGGAACGATGACGGCGGGCGTCGTCGGGTACGGGCTGCTCGTCGCGTCCGCGACGCTCGATCTCGGCTTCCCCACGACGCTCGTCGCCGTCGGGTTCGTCGGACTCGCGATGTCGTGGGGTGCACCGCTACAGTCGCGGTTCATGGACCTCCTCTCGGACGCTGAGCGAGGTGCCGGCTTCGGACTCGTACGGACCGCGTACATGGTGATCGGAGCGTCCGGGAGCGTCGTTGTCGGCGCGGTCTCCGATCTCGCGGGATGGACAGCCGCCTTCGGACTGCTCGCAGTCGTAATGGCGCTCGGGTTGCTCGCGCTGCTGGTGAACCGGGTACTGAAACTGGGATATTAGTGCGCCGGTGTACGAAAACCAGCAGGTTCGATGGGAGGCGGCAGACGAATATTACAATCGGTCGTCTTCGAGACTACCGGGATCTTGTGCGGTATCGAACATGTTGTTCTCGGCGCCGTCCAGCATCTCGTCGCGGGGGTCGTCATCGACGATCGTCACGTTGTACGCCTCGATACCTGACGCGATGAGGTCTTCTGCCGCCTGCTCTTCGGAGACGAACTCCTGGTCGGCAAGCTGTTGGAACTCCGCGTAAACGTCGTCAGACAGGTTCAACTCGAAAGTGGGCATATCTCTCCGTTCCGGCCGGACGCTTTTAAGCGTTCCTTCGGCGGGGACGCGGTCGAACTGACGCGCTATCACCCCCTAATCATAGATCTGACCACGCTCCGAGGAACCGCTGGAGCGCAGTCAAGTGGCCGACGACCGCGAACAAGACGAGCAGGAGCCCGACGACGTTCAGCCCGACGACCAGCGGGGCCGAGTACACCGCGGCGACGACCCCGACGATTCCCATCAGGGCGAGTCGATCGGCGCGACCGAGCAGCCCGCCGTACTCGCGGCCGATGCCGACGGCCTGGATCTGCGTGCCGAGGTACGAAGTCATCAAGACGCCCGTGACGGCGGCGAATCCGAGCGCATACGCGCCGATTCCCGCCGTGAAACCGGCGAGAATCGCGATGTCGGCGTACCGGTCGAGTACGTGATCGAGCAGATCACCACCGTCGGAAGAGACCTCCAAGTGGCGGGCGAGCGCGCCGTCAACGAGATCGAACCAGCCGTTGAGAAGCACGAGGACCGCCCCGAGTAGATAAAAGAGGGGCTCGCCGACCGCGAAGGCAACGCCGGCACCGATCGCGACCCCGAACGCGATGACGCTCACCTGATCCGGGGAGAGGCCGAGCTTGGCGGCTGTGCGCACCCACGGTCCGAGCAAGCGCTCCGCCACCGACCGATACTGATCGAGAGTCATCTATCGGTTCGACTCTCGCGGTCGGCTCATAAATAATCGATGAAGTCGACAGTCCCCGCGCTCGGCTCGCGGTTCCCCTCGATCGCGTCTCGGACCGCCTCGGCCACGGCCTCGGGGTCGAGATCGGTCGCGTCGATCTCGTAGACGTTTTCGGCGCCGTGCTCGGCGACGGCCTCCGAGAGGATCACATCGAGCGCCTCGCTTTCGGAATTCTCTACCGCGGTCGCCGCCGACTCCCCGCGGTTGCGGAGCCGCTTCTCGATTTCCTCCGGGTGGCACCGCAACACGACGACCCGGTCGACGTCGAAGCGGTGGGCGAGGTGTGAGTCGAGAATTCCCGACCAGTCGCCGAGAGCGTCAGCGACCGCGTCGAGATCCGCGACGAGGGTGTCTCGCTCGGCGTCACGCTCCGTCCAGAGGTCGTCGTCCGACGTGATCCGGTCGTTGAGGTGGATCACGGTGTACTCGTCTTCGAGGAGGCCGGTCGCCGTCGATTTTCCGGTTCCGGGCGTCCCGGTGACGGCGACGCGAGTCGGGAGAGTTGCCGTGTCGCTCTCGCCCGCACCGCTGTCTTCGTCCGCGTCCCGACTCACGCGCGAACACCGAGTCCGAGGTCGGCGAGCGTCTCGTTGAGCGTCGCCACGGCCTTCCGCGTCTCCTCGCGAGTGCCGGTCGAGATCCGGACGTGTTCCGGCAGTCCGAACGAGGTGCAGTCCCGGATGATCACGCCGCGTTCCTGTGCAGCCTCGGCGACTCGTTCGCCGTCTCCGACCGCTGCGAGCACGAAATTGCCCGCAGACTCGACGGTGGGGGCGTCGAGCTCCTCGTGAATGTACTCCCGG
>LKMY01000071.1 GCA_001564205.1 Nanohaloarchaea archaeon PL-Br10_U2g5 | reverse complement strand
TCGGGGCGGTCAGCGGGCATCCGACCCTCATAGGTGTAGGCGAGAACCGGTTCGCCGGACCGAGTGTCGAGGATCATCGCGACGGGCATTCGGCCGACGAGGTCGTGGAGCGATCCGAGGATCCCGAATCGGACGGGCTGGTCGTAGGCGTCGCTCACGTCCGTGGTCGGATCCGCGAGCAGCGGGAACGGTAGGTCGTACGACTCCTGCCACGAGCGCGCGCGCTCCGCCTGCTCGGGGAGGATCGAGACGACCGTGGCGTTCAGCGCCTCGAACTCGTCGTACCGCTCGGCGATAGCTTGGACCTGCTTGCGGCAGTTTCCGCAGTGGTAGTCGCGCTGGAACAGGAGCACGAGCGCGTCGACGTCCGGATCGGCGGCGACCGTAGACAGCGAGAACGGATCCGGTCCGGCCGCAACGTTCGTCAGCTCGAAATTCGGCACCGTCTCCGTTGCGGTCGTCTGCTTGGGCATGCGTGAGATACGGGTAGGAGACTGATAATGGGACGGTCGGTCTGACGCGGAGCGCGCGCAGCCGCATCAGCTATTGGCGACCGGAACGACATCGCAGAGCATGGACGCCTCGGAGACGGACACCACTGACCACTCCGGCCCCGTTGATCTCTCCCAGCGGTTCCTCCGAGCGGTCAAGTCTGGCGAGGAGACGAAGCCGATACGTCGGCGGATCGCGGAAATCGACTCCGCAGATCTTGACGCTCTCGACGCAGCGGAGCGGCTGGCGTTCTGGCTCAACGCCTACAACGCGGCGACGCAGGACGCGCTCCGATCCCAGCCCGAGCGCTTCGAAAACCGGCAACAGTTCTTTTCCGAGCCGATCCTCACGGTCGCCGGAGCGGAGCTCAGTCTCGACGATATCGAACACGGGATCCTCCGACGGTCACAGTGGAAGTACGGACTGGGCTACGTCACGAATCCGTTCCCGTCGGCGTTTATTCGCCGACACCGAGTTGCCGACCCCGATCTTCGGATTCACTTCGCGCTCAATTGCGGCGCGGCCGCCTGCCCTGCAATCGCCGCCTACACCGCTGACGCGGTCGATGAACAGCTCGATCACGCCGCTGAGAGCTACCTCGGGAGCGAGACCCTCGTCGAGGACGAAACTGTGCGCGTTCCCCGACTCATGCTGTGGTACCGCGGCGACTTCGGCGGCGGATCGGGGATTCGTCGGCTCCTCAGCGAGTACGACGTTATCGAGCCCGGCGCGAGCCCGCGGATCCGGTACCGCGAATACGACTGGTCGCTGGCGCTCGATGCGTTCCGTGACGACGGAGAGTCAAACTGACTCCGCACGCTCCGAGCCGTTCAGAGCACTCCGGCGCCGCCGAGCACGAGTCGCAGCCCGATGACCGTCAACAGTCCGAGAACGGTGATCCGGCGAAGTCGCTCGCTCACACGGTCGCGAAGTCGTTTCCCGACGGTGACCCCACCGACTGCGGGAATCGCGGCCGCGAGCGACGCGGCGACGAGCCACGCGTCCGGATACAGCCCGAGCACGCCGGCGGCGCCCACCCGGAGCCCGTTGATACCGACGAATACGAGCGCGATAACACCGACGAACAGCCCGTGTGAGAGGTCACAGCTCCGCACGAACGCAACGATCTGCACGCCGACGTTCGTCGCGCCGAACAGGAGTCCGGAGATCACCCCGACGGCGCCCATCGCGAGCGGTGTCTCAACGAAACACCGGTCTTTCGCGCGCGACAGCGTGGGGAGGGGAAGGACCTGCTGTGCCGTCGCCACGAAGGCGAGCGAGACCAGTCCAAGAAAGATACGCAACGGAGCCTCCGGAAGGCGGTCTAAGAGCGCCATGCCGACGATCGTTCCGACGAGTGCGGCGACGAGAAGCGGCGCGAACCGGTTGCCACAGCTCCGTAGCTCCTCACCGGAAAGGTCACCGACGAGCGCGAGGTTGACCGCGAGTATCGGAATGATCATGAACACGACCGCGGCCGCCGGGTCGAGCACCGTCGCGAGCGCCATCGTGCCGACGACCGCGAAGCCAAATCCCGCGACGCCGTTGACCGCCCCGGCGACCGCGACGACGAGGCCGATGACCGCGACCGACCCGGCGGAGAGAGCGAGCGCCATACTCCCCTGACGGGTCGGTTCTGTATAAAATAACACTGGGTGTGCGCCCCTGTGGCACGCGCGCCATTGGCTGTCTGCTGCCGTCGATATTCGACGATCAAATCGGTCACTGCCGGGCGGTTCGGTCGGGTTTGGCTCTGGTGAACTGCCGTCCGCTCGATGCGTCCGCCACGTTCAACACGCCCGCAAATCCAGATAACTGATTGATGGGTATCTGAGCAGGGATCCTGGAGGTGGCTCAGATCTCGAAATCAGGCGTGTCGAACGCGCCCTCGTCCGCTTCGATGTCGTACCGCTCGATCCCGGTCAGCGCCAGCGCTAACGTTCCCTCGGCGTCCCAGCGCCCGGTGTTGATCGCGAGGTCGTAGATGGACCGGTCAGACAGATCGATCCCGTAATACGATTTGTACCGCTTCTCTTCTATCACTTCGCGCACCTGCATCTCGGAAGTCATCTCCTCGCGGTCGAGGGTGCGGTCCGCACGCACCTCATCGGGAGCGTCCAGCCAGATCCGAATGTCCGCGCGATTGCCGGCGATCCAGCCGGCGAGCCGCGATTCGAGGATGAACGCCTTGTTCGCTGCTCCCCACTTCTCGGCGATCGTTCGGAGCCGCCGGTCGAGCGCTCGGTCTATCTCTTCGGACTCGCCCGTCTCCGCGATCAGCTGTGAGAGGCTCATGTCGCGCTCGGCAGCGATGTCGCGGAACAGCTCTCCCCCGGAGACGTAACCGCAGTCGAGCGCCGCCGCCAGTCGCTCGACGAGTGTCGTCGCACCGCAGCCAGGCGGCCCAGAGACGGTAATGAAGAGGTTCCGGTCAATATCCGCCTCCGTTAGTTCCGAGGATCCACTCATACACTCGTCGCCACGGACGGCCGCCGGATAAACGAGGCGATTCCCCACCGGGCCGACATGACCGACGAACCATCCTCTGTGTCTCGACGCAACCGATATCCCTCCGCACGCACACACACATGATAGTGATCGAACGCACGGATCGCGGTTCTGCGGGGCCGTCGCCACGGGATCTCCTCGTGGACCGTCTCGCCCGCGACGGCGCCCCGTCCGTCGAGTTCGACCCCGAGACCGTCCCGCTGCCCGACGCCAACGTCCTCGACCGGCTCTCTCCGGCCGTTCGCCGCTGGTGGGTCGAGCAGTTCGGCGCGTACGTCAACGAGAACGGCGGTTTCTTTACGCCGCCACAACGCGAGGCGATACCTCACGTCGACGAGAGTCGGAACTGCCTCATCGCCGCGCCGACCGGCAGCGGCAAGACGCTCGCATCATTTACCGCTGTCCTCGACACCCTGTTCGCTCGCGAGCGGACTGGCGACCTAGAGAACGCCGTGTATTGTCTGTACGTCTCACCGCTGAAATCCCTCGCAAACGACATCAAGCGGAACCTCGAAGCGCCGCTAGCCGGGATCGCGGCGAAGGCCGGCACCGTGAGTGACGGCGACGCCAGCGCCGGGAGTGTCGGCGACGCCAGCGGGGACGACGCCGACACCTCTCCGGACCACGGTGTCCGCCAAGCCATCCGCCACGGCGACACGAGCAAAGCGGCCCGACAGGCGATGCTCGAAGAGACGCCGCACGTGCTCAACACAACGCCGGAGACGCTAGCGATACTGCTCAACTCGCCGAAGTTCAAAGAGAAGCTCCGGAGCGTCGAGTACGTGATCGTCGACGAGATCCACTCGCTGGCGGCGAACAAACGCGGTACCCACCTCGCGGTGTCGCTGGAGCGACTGACCGAGCTCGCCGACGGCTCCCCGACGCGAATCGGCTGCTCGGCGACGGTCGAACCCCTCGACGAGGTCGCGGAGTTCCTCGTCGGTCGCAAGCGCGTCAGCGGCGACGTGGGTGATTCGGTGGGACTCGAACCGCGGCCGTACGAGCTGGTCGACGCCCGGTTCGTCCGCGAGTTCGATCTGCAGCTCCGAACCCCCGCTGCCGATCTGATTCACACGCCGCGATCGGCCGTCACCGATCGCTTCTACGACGCGCTCGACGAGCTGATCGACGACCACGAGAACGCGCTGGTGTTTACGAACTCCCGCTCCGGCGCCGAGCGCACCCTTCACGAGCTGCGTGAGCGGTTCGGCTACGACGACTCCAACTCGGGCTGTCACCACGGCAGCCTCGGCGAGAGTCAGCGCACCCGGATCGAGGAGGGGTTGAAAACGGGCGACCTCGACGTCGTCACCACCTCGACGAGCCTCGAACTCGGCATCGACATGCCGTATCTCGATTTGGTCGTGCAGGTCGGCTCCCCGAAGTCGGTCGCTGCCCTCCTCCAGCGCGTCGGTCGAGCGGGGCACAGTCCCGGCGAGACAGTCCACGGACGTGTCTTCGCCTTAGACCGCGACGAGCTCGTCGAGTGTGCGACGATGCTCGCGCGCGCCGAGGACGGCTTCGTCGACCGCGTCTTTCTCCCCGAAGGCGCCTACGACGTGGCCGCACAGCACGTGTACGGGATGGCGATAAACCGAATCCGTCCCGATCGCGAGGTCCGTGAGGTGCTCCGTCGCGCGCATCCGTATCGCGCGTTCGACGACGGCGACTACGAGCGCCTGATCCGCTACCTCACGGCGGACTACGAGGGGCTCGAAGCGAAGAACGTCTACCCGAAGATCTGGCGAGACGCGAACGACCCGCCCGACGGGGCCCATCATCACGAGGGGTACCCGGTCGGAGAGACGCTCGTCGGCAAGCGCGGTCGGCTCGCGCGGGTCATCTACATGACGAACATCGGAACGATCCCCGACTCGTTCAGCTGCGGCGTGTTCACCCGCGACGACGAGCGAGTCGGGACCCTCGACGAGGCGTACCTCGATACGCTCGACTCGGGAGACGTGTTCGCGCTCGGCGGCGACCGGTTCGCGTTCCGCTACCGCCGCGGTTCGAAGGTGTACGTCGACCGGACGAGCGAGCGCCCCACGGTTCCCTCGTGGTACTCCGAGCGGCTGCCGCTGTCGTACGACCTCGCCTGTGAGGTGCTCTCCGTTCAGGCCGAACTGCTCGACCGGCTCGAAGCGGGGGGGCCGCCCGCGGTCCGCGCTTGGCTCAGAGAGCTCCCGCTCGACGAAAACTCCGTCCGCGCGATCACGCGAATGTACGACGAGCAGGTCGCGTTCGCCGGCCCCGAGAGCGTCTCAACTCCATCGCGGCTCGTCGTCGAAGAGGAGCTCGACCGCGGCGAGTATAAGCGGCGGTTCTACGTCCACTCCAGCTACGGTCGGCAGTTCAACGACGGGCTCTCGCGGCTCGTCGCCGCGGAGTGTGCGAACCGAACCGACGCCAACGTCGCCGTCGCGGTCGCAGACCGTGGATTCAGTCTCGCGCTCCCGCTGAACCGCAAGATCGACGTGGCAGCTATCCTCCGCGACCTGGACCCGGAAACGGTTCGTGAGGATCTCCGGGAGGCGATACAGGGGACCGACCTCCTCCAGCGGTACTTCCGGATCAACGCGGCGCGGTCGCTGATGATCCTGAAACGCTACAAAGGGTACGAGAAGACGGCCGCCGAACAGCAAGTCTCCGCGGAGATGCTGCTCTCGTTCGCGAACGATCTCGACGAGTTCGCCGTCATGGAAGAGACGTACCGCGAGCTGTTGGAAGACAGACTCGACCTCGCCGGACTCCGTGAGCTGCTCACCGCTGTCGCGAGCGGTGACCTGTCGATCGCTCACCACACGGTCGACTCCCCGACGCCCCTCTCGTTCGGATTGGCGACGCTCGTCGACTCCGACACCGTGCTCGCGGACGATGAGTCGGCCGTCCTCCAAGAGTTCCACGCCCGCGTGATGGAGGAGGTTGGCGAGGCCCGAGAGAGCTGAATCGACGAGCGATCCATCGATCTCTGTGTCGGTGACGACGAGCGTCGGAACGCGACCGAGACAAAGCGATCGGCGTGTGGTCACGGCAAGTCCGACGGGACAACTTCAGGGAGTCCGTCGAGGACCAGGACCGTGTAGTGAAGGAACACCGCGAGCGCGGCGATCGACAAGAGGAGTAAGAACAGGAGAAGCGTCCGCTCATCGCTTCGCACGACCGCGCTCGAGTCGGCCCAGAAGCGATTCAGGTGTCGATCTCCCGTCACGGCCGCTTCGTACGGTTCGCGGGCTGTTAAATCAATCCACCAGGAGACCCCACAGCGGCTCCGGTCCGACTCAGTCGCTCTCAGCGGGCGGCGTACGGGACCGCGAAAGCGGCTCGCCGTCGACCGGCTCGTCCGGGTTCGCGTCGATCGCGGCTTTGCTAAGCCCGATCTGTGCGTCGACGTCGATGTCTTCCCGGACGTGGACCGTCCCGCGGTGGATCGCGATCGCGTCCGCGAGGTGGAGCTTGACGGCGTCGAGCAACACGTCGGCTTCGAGGGGTTGCCCCCGACGTTTGATCTCGCTGACTTCCGCGCCGGCCGGCACGTCGAAGGCGCGCTGAGCGATCACGGGCCCCTGATCGAGATCGGTCGTCACGTAGTGGGCGGTGACGCCCGCGATCCTGACCCCGGCGTCCTTCGCCTGCCGGTACGCCTCCGCACCGGGGAACGCCGGCAGCAGCGAGGGGTGAACGTTGATGATCCGGCCCTCGTATCGGAACACGACCTCCGGCGAGAGGATCCGCATGTAGCGGGCCAACGCGATGAGATCGATGTCGTACTCGGCCAACAGGTCGAGCAGTCGCCCCTCGTCGGTGCTCCCGTTTCCGTCGCCAACGTCGTAAAACGGCTTATCATAGCGCTCCGCAAGCGACCTGAGATCGCCGCGGTTGCCGATGACCACCGGGATTTCGGCCTCACCGTCTGCGGCGAGGTCGCCAGCGGCCTCCGCCTCTAACAGGGCCTCCGGCGCGTGCGTCTCCCTCGTGACGAGCAACGCGATCCGTCGCGCGTCGCGGTCGCTCGGGAACCGGACTTGAATATCCACATCCAACTCCCGGCCGAGCTCGGCGAGGGCTCGGCGAAGCTCTCCGCGTGACGTCTCCATCTCGGAGGCGTCGACGCGGGTCGTCATCCGGAAAACGCCCTCTCGGACCGCCTGATCGAGGTCCTCAATGTTGATTCCCCGCTCGAACAGCAGGGAGGTGACTCGCGCGATGAGTCCGGTCTTGTCTCCTCCGACGACCGTGATTTCGGTCAGTTCGCGGGTCATGCGACGATCACCTCCGAGTGTTCGAACGGCTGCATACACCACTTCCAGAGCGCGCGGGGGTTTGCCCCTTTCGCTCTCTGGTGACCTCGTACCTCGACGATCGACCGAGATATATCCACAAACATGGATATAAAAGCGGTTCCAAAACGGTTTTTACACACGACTCCGCACTACCAGGTATGACGGCATACACCGCGACGGTGACGGTCCGGCTGAAGCGGGGCGTCCTCGATCCGGAGGCCGAGACGACACAGCAGGCCCTCGAACGGCTCGGGTTCGAGCTGTCGGACCTCCGCTCGGCCGATCGCTTCGAGGTCGACCTCGACGCGGCCGACGGTGACGAAGCAGCCGAGCGCGCCACCGAAATGGCCGAGCGACTGCTCGCGAACCCGACGATCCACGACTACGACGTCGCAGTCGCCGAGCGATGACGGTTTCCGTCGTC
>LKMY01000070.1 GCA_001564205.1 Nanohaloarchaea archaeon PL-Br10_U2g5 | reverse complement strand
TCTTTCATTATATGTCCTAAGACAAACGGATCCGTACTAATACATTCCGAGAGATTCACCGCTCACGTTCGAGCCGCCGAGCACCCGGCGTCACGAGTACGAGTGACGGAGTCGCGGTCGAAACCCGACGTTGGCGTCTCAGGAAGGCGTCGAAAAGTACGGCTCAGAACGCTGCAACAGCTGTTGACCGAGGTCCTGAGCGACCGCGGTTCGATAGATCTCCGTCCCCCATGCCACGTCTTCCATCGGAAGGCCGAGCGACGACAGGATGGACACACCGTCCGTCGGCGCCGTATCCGTTCCGCCGACGAGTTCGTGCAGTGCTCTGACGTCGGACAGCCGTATCTCGCCGTCGTCGCTCTCGATCGCTTCGGTGAACGCTCGTGTGAAATCCCATCCGACCTGCGTCTCGAACTCCAACGGGTGTCGGGGAATGTCACAGAAGATCCGATCGTCGTCGAACGCGTCCAAGGGGACACGCAGATCACCGAGCTGGATCACGGTCGAGTCGCCGGTGAGCCACGAGGGGTCGATTCGCGGTGACGGGTTCCGAGAGGCCGCCGCGACAGTGACGTCTGCGCCGCGTACGGCGTGTTCCATCGAGTCGGTCGCGGTAACCGTCGTCGAAACCCGTTCGGCGACCGCAGAACGGACCGCTTTTGCGTACTCGATGTCCGGGTGATACAGACGGACCGCATCAAGAGACGGCAAGGCGGCGTCGAGACCGAGCACGGACGCTTGCCCCACTCGTCCCGGTCCGATGACCGACGCCGTCCGAGCGCGCTCTCCTTGGAGGTATCGAGCGCCCAAGCCGGCCATTGCGCCGGTCCGCATCGTACTCACGATCGAGCCGTCCATCACGACCTCCGGCCGTCCGGTCTCGGGGTCGCTCAACACGAGCAGCGGTGGCGATTCGGGCGCAGCCGTCTCGTCGGCTCTCGGCGTGACCGATCCGTACCATTTGACCCCGATCGTCTCGATCTCTCCGCCGACGTACGCCGGCATGGCTCCGAAGCGACTGCCGGAGCGGAGCGTCTCGGCCTCGTCGTCTGAGAGATCACTCGGAAATGTCGTCATATGGCCGTGGAGATACTGTCCCGCTCCGCCCATAATGACTCGATCCTCGTCGTACAGTTCGAACACGCGCTCCATCTGGTCGACACAGCGAGACATGTCCGACGCGCCGGCCTCGATCGCGTCGGCCTGTGAGAGGAAGCGCAGCGTGTCGGGAGTGTCGGTAGGCATCACCAATCGACTCTGAACAAAAGTATATATACATTTCGCAAGCGGAATCACGCGGTCGTATGCGTGTCGTCGCGATACGTGTCCAAACTTGCTCGACCCGACCGTTTTTCTACCCCCCGCGCGCTGATACCCATATGACAGTCGATATCCGCCTCGAGAACTGTCGAATCGTAGATGGGACCGGCACCCCGTGGTTTCGGGGATCGATCGGAGTGGCAGACGGCCGAATCGAAACGGTGACTCGGGGAGACTCACCCGAGCGGGACGCCGATCGGACCGTCGATCTGGACGGGCTGACACTCGCACCGGGGTTCATAGACCTGCACTCGCACTCGGACCTGCGTCTGTTCTCTCGGCCGGAGCTCGCACCAAAAACGATGCAGGGGGTAACGACCGAGATACTCGGACAGGACGGGTTCTCCATGGCACCGATGTACCGGGAGAACGGTGCGTCACAGTGGGAAGACCACGTGAGCGGACTCGACGGTCGGCCGGAGCGCGACTGGGCGTGGGGGAGCATGGGCGAGTACTTCGACGCGATCGAAGCGAGCGGGGTGGCGCCGAACGTCGCCTCCCTCGTCGGCCACGGAACCGTTCGGTTCGACGTCATGGGGATGGCCGACAGACGACCAGATGACGACGAGCTGTCCACGATGGCCGACCGTGTGACGGAGGCGCTCGAAGCGGGAGCGGTCGGCCTCTCTACGGGACTCGTCTACACGCCGCAGGTCAACGCCGATACGGATGAACTGCGAGCGCTGGCCCGAAGCGCGGCTCCGTTCGACCGACCGTTCGTCGCACACATCCGAAACGAAGCGGACGATATCTGGACTGCGTTAGACGAGTTCATCGACGTCGGCGCCAGCGAGGGGATCCCGCTACATCTCTCGCATTTTAAAGTGATGTACGGCCGACAACACGGAAAGTCGCGGCGCGCCATCGAGTTCCTCGAGGCGGCCAGGGAACGCGGGGTCGATATCACCGCAGACCAGTACCCGTACAAAGCGGGGAGCACGATGCTCGCGTCCTTCCTGCCGGCGTGGACTCGAACGGGAGACGTCGACGACACCGTTGGCCACCTCCGGGACGAGACGGACCGGGATCGCATCCGCGACCACCTCGCAGACGTGACGGTTCCGTGGGAAGACGTGTCGGTCACGAGCGTCGCCAGCGAGGAAAACGAGCGGTTCGTCGGGATGAGTATCGTGGAGATAGCGGCCGAACGCGGGACGGATCCCGAAGTGGCCGTCATGGACCTCCTCGCGGAAGAGCGGTTGGAAGTCGAAGAAGTCTCGTTCCACTCTATCGAATCGGACGTGAGAAACATCCTCGAATACGAGCGGGCCGCGGTCGCGACGGACGGATTGCTCGGCGGCGAACCGCACCCACGTACGTACGGGACGTATCCTCGCGTTCTCGGCCACTACGCTCGTGATCAGAACCTCTTTTCGATCGAAGAAGCGGTTCGCATGATGACGTCGCTCCCCGCTCGGGTTATCGGTCTTCACACGAAGGGTATCATTCGGCCGGGAGCCGACGCCGACCTCGTTGCGTTCGATCCCGACAGGGTAAGCACCCCGGCGACGTACGAGGAGCCGCGTCGCCCGCCGAACGGAATACCGCACGTGCTGGTGAACGGAACGTTCGTCGTCGAGCACGGAGAACACACCGGAGCGACGCCCGGCACCGTCATCAGAAAGTGAGCGACCTTCGTGGAGACCGGCCCGGTGGCGGCTACGGACCGCCGTGAGCGCAAACGATATAACCCATCCGGCCAGACGCGTAGTACGTGTTACACCACGAACCACTTGCAGAGACTGCGGACGGCCTCAGAACCGGACAGCTCGAGGTCGATGCACACATCGATGAGCTGAAACGTCGAACGGACGCCGTCGAGCCGGAAATCAAGTCATTCGTCGCCGAGGAAGGCCGGTGGGACCGTCTCAGGTCCGACGCGGCCGCGCTCGCCGAACGGTATTCGACTCCGGCCGATCGACCGCCACTGTACGGCGTTCCGGTGGGTGTCAAAGACATCTTCCACGTCGACGGACTCGAAACGCGCGCCGGCTCCGACCTGCCACCCGAGACGCTCGTGGGCGAGGAGGCGGCAGCGGTCACGGCACTTCGACGTGCAGGCGCACTCGTGTTGGGGAAGACGGTGACGACCGAATTCGCGCATATGAATCCGGGACCGACCCGGAACCCACACGACACGGAACACACCCCTGGCGGATCGAGCAGCGGATCGGCGGCCGCGGTCGCGGCCGGGCTCTGTCCCGTCGCGTTCGGTTCACAGACCATCGGGTCGGTGATCCGACCGGCGGCCTTCTGCGGGATCGTCGGGTTCAAACCGACGTACGGACGCGTGTCAACCGACGGCGTTATTCCGCTTTCGGAGTCGGTCGACCACGTCGGATTCTTTACACAGGACACCGCCGGGACCGCGCTTGTCGCGTCCCTGTTGTGCGACTCGTGGCGAACGCTCCCGTCGCCGACGGCCACTCCGACGATCGGCGTTCCCGGCGAGTCCTATCTCGAACAGGCGTCTGACACCGCTCTGGACGCTTTCGATACGCACCTCGAGACGCTGACCGACGCGGGATACGACGTGGTTCGCACCGACGCCTTATCTGATATCGACGCAATCAACGACCGGCACGAACGACTTGTCGCAGCCGACGCGGCCCTGGCGCACGAAGACTGGTACCGCGAACACGCCGACAAGTACGCGGACGAGACGAGTCAGCTGATCGAGGAGGGGATGGATGCGGACGTTCGGACGATGGCAGTCGGGAAGCGGAGCCGCGGAGCGCTCCGATCGACGCTCGCGGCCGAGATGGGCCGATCGGAGATCGACCTCTGGATCGCACCGGCCGCACCGGGGCCGGCACCGGAGGGAATCGAGACGACCGGGGATCCGGTGATGAATCTGCCGTGGACCCACTCGGGTCTGCCGACGATCACCGTCCCCGCGAGCGAGACGGACGACGGGCTCCCGCTCGGCGTGCAGTGTGCGGGTCGGTTCGGCGCGGACGAGGACGTGATCCGGTGGGGACACGGTATCGCAGACGCGCTGGCCGCCACGTAAGGAACCGTAGCTGCGGAAAGAAATCACTGACTTTCGCGGGGCTCGCCGTCGCGGACCAGTTACTTTGCACCGTTCAACCCGACTGCCGTACCAGAGCGTCCGATCACGTCGGTCGAAGCGGGTTATCGATCGCCGGTCGCGACCGAGAGTACGGCGTTTGCGACCGTGTTCGCCGATTTGTAACAGTCGTCCCAGGCGGTGAACTCCTCGGGAGTATGGCTTTTCCCGTCCCTACTGACGGCGAAAACCATCGCCGTGTCACAGACATCGTTGAGATGAGAGGCGTCGTGATTGCCACCACTCAGGAGCCGCATACTGTCGTATCCCAGTCCGTCGGCGGCCCGTTGGACGGCCGCCACGCACCTGTCGTTGAACTCGGCGCTAGCGGTCCGGACGGTTTCGTTGGCCTCGTGATCGACTCCTTCCCGGCTTGCCGCCGCCTCCGCCTCCGTCGTCAGCCGGTCGATGGCCCGGGCTAACACCTCGTCCGACGGGTCTCGAATGTCCCACGTGAGCGTCGCGGTCTCCGGGATGATGTTGATCGAGTCCGGGTCGATATCGATAGAGCCGACCGTTCCGACCGTGTCGTCACCGAGCGTGTTCGGTAGGTGCCTGATGTACGAGAGGAGTTCGGCGGCCGGGACGCTGGCATCGTTCCGCAGGTGCATCGGCGTGCTACCGGCGTGGTTCGCCTCGCCATCGAATGTAACCGTCCCCCAAGACAGTCCGACGACTCCGGTTACGACGCCGACGTCGTTCCCGGTTTCCTCGAGCGACGGTCCCTGTTCGATGTGGAGTTCGAAGTACGCCTCATACTCTTCGGTCGGTTCGGCCGGGGCCTCACCGCGATAGCCGATCCGCTCTAGCTCATCCAGGAGACGGGCACCGTCGTCGCTCACCCGGTCGTACTCGGTTTCGAGATCGAACTCACCCGACCAGACGCCGCTCCCCTGTAGCCCCGGTTGGAAACGCGACCCCTCTTCGTTCGTCCAGTTGACTATCTCGATCGGATGTCTCGTTTCGATCGCTTCCGCTTCGAGCGTTCGAAGCAGTTCAAGAGCCGCCATCACGCCGAGTCCGCCGTCGTAGATGCCGCCGTTCGGCTGCGAATCGAGATGGGACCCGACCAGAACGGGAGCGGCGTCCGGATCGGTTCCTTGCCGACGGCCGAAGATATTCCCGAACTCGTCGACCCGGACGGAGATGCCTAACTCCTGGAGCTGATCGACGAACCAGTCGCGAACGGATTTGTCCGCGTCGGAGAGCGCCAGTCGGTGGAGACCGCCGTCATCGGTCCCACCGATCGACGCTTGCGTTTCCATCGACTCGACGAGCCGGTCTCTGTTGAGCAGTATTTGCACATCGGTCACAATAGGGGCCGCAGTTATAATGCTATCGCCGAGACACCTCCCGGCCGAGACGGAACCGAGCACATCGAACGCCCGCCGAGTGTCCTCATCCGTCGATTATCTCGAGTCGAACGTCGAGTGCCCCCTCTTCGAGCGTTCGTTCTTCGACCGACTTGAGTGAGTGTGGCTCCGCGTCCACCGTCGCGAAGTGGTTTCCGGCTAGCTCCCCCGCGGGGCTCTTGAAACAGGTCGGACCGCAAGCGAAGAGTATCTCCTGTTCGTTTCGGAATCCGGGATACAAAAGCAGGTCCCCGCGCGACGGATACACGGTGTGATTCTCACGGGGGAGTTCCGGGAGATCGATTTCATCGATATTGATCCACGTAGCGATCCCGCTCCAGCGGACGTGCAGTAGCCGTCCTTCGTACGGGAGCAGTTCTTCGATTGCGGTCGCCGTCTTCGGTGCCGCTTCGTCGAGCATGGTCGCGACGAACGTCTCGTCTTCGACGGTGATCCGGATATCAGTCACGCGTTTTCACCCACATTCCACGTCGATTACGGGTATACTGCCGCGCCGTTGCACACTTGCTGAGACCGGTCGCGGGCGTCACCAACGGTACCGTTCGTACTGTGCCGTGAGACATGCCGCTGTAACTCTCCGGTCTACATAAATAACCCACGGAACCGCAGCGTCTCGACGGCGTACTCGATTCGCTCAAGTCCACCGTTCGAGTGGCCCGAACGGCGAGCGGACCGATAAATACGTTCAATGAACTATCGAGAATACACTGCCCAAAAAGTAGACGTATGTCTGAATATCTTTCGCCCCCTTATTTGTATAAGGAACAATAACGCCTTCAGTTCATAATATGGGAACTTCTATATGTGTGTGGGCATATCACACTGTATGAAAAACGAGGCGCAAGCACACGAGTCGGGAACACTGAAAACGGTCTCGAGAGCGACCGACGTGATCGATGTGTTATTGCGACACAGAAGCATCGGGGTGACGGCACTGGCCGACCAGCTGAGTCTCTCGAAAAGCACTGCACACACGTACCTCAAGACGCTCGAGAACTGCGGATACGTCGTTCGAAACGGAAATGAGTACACGCTCTCATACGAGTTGTCACTGCTGGGCGAGTCGATTCGAAATCAGAGCTACCTCTACCAGATAGCCCGCGACGAGATCGACGAGCTCGCGAACGAGACGGGACAGTACGCGCATCTCACCATCGAAGAGAACGGGAAAGCGATCAATCTCTATCAGGCGAAAGGCGACGACGCGGCCACGTACAACTACCAGAACAGGAAGGTCCAGCAGCCGGAGCATCTGCATATGACCGCGACGGGTAAGGCGATACTCGCGGCACTCCCGAAGTCGACCGTGAGGTCGATTCTCGATATTCATGGGCTCCCCCGGCAGACCCCCAACACCATTACCGAGAGAGACGCGCTGTTCGAGGAGTTAGCGGCGATCAGCGACCGCGGATACGCCTACAACGAAGAGGAGGAGATCCAGGGATTTCGTGCGGTCGGCGCGCCGATATGCGGCTCCGACGGCACTGTGCTCGGTGCCGTAAGCGTCTCCGGTCCGACGGGCGTGCTTAACGACGATCTGTTTCACGAGGAGTGCACGGAGCTCGTGACTCGTACCGCGAACCTGATCGAGGTCACGATCAACATGTCGAGTGAACAGGAACGGAGCAGGATACTGCAATAGTACCGATGTCAGTCGTGCGCGCTGACGGCTCCGACAGTGTCGTACGTTCGACATAGCCGAACGCCATCGCTCTCTCGTAGCCGAAGATGTTCCCATTACTATTACAGCGGTAGGGATGTAATTCCGAGACGTCGTATGCCGCGTTTGTGTCGTTTTCAATGAAATCACAGACGCGACGAGTGACTGTCGGATCACCAACGCGCCGTGTGTTGACAACACGCGTGTTCCGAGTCTGCCGGGCTTACGTGCAGGTGGACAGCGTGAATCGCCTCGAGTCACCCCCCAGAGATTCTCCTCGTCTTCTGTAAACGACATGTACCGTTGGGCACTGTTGTAATAACAATAAATATATA
>LKMY01000069.1 GCA_001564205.1 Nanohaloarchaea archaeon PL-Br10_U2g5 | reverse complement strand
TCCGGCGTCGCGAGGTACTTCGAGAGGTGCGCGGACTTGATCGAGCCGTACGCCACGGAGCCGTAGATCCGGTAGGACCACGGGTCGCCGTCGGCGAACACCGCGATCGGTACGTCGAGCTCGTCGTGAACCCGCTTCGTGATCCGCCGCGTTGCCCGGGCCGGCTGCCCCTTGAGATGGATAACGAGGCAGTTGTACTCCTCGTCGAACCCGTTCTCCACGAGTCGGTCGCGCATCCCGCCGGTCTCGACGGCCAGCGCGAAGTCGATGTCGTCGTCGAGAAACTCGATCATGTCCGGGTTGTTCGGGATCTGGTAGCCACCCTCCCCGACGTCCTCCTGACAGTGGATTTCGCGTTCGCCTCGGCGGGTCTGCTCGCGGAGCTTCAGCGGGCCCATCAGGGTCGCGCCCGACTCCTCCGGACGCATGTGGAAGTCTTCGCGGGTGACCCCGGTTACGATCTCCAAGTCCTCGACGAGGTCGTTCGACTCGTCCTGTGACTTGAACTGCGCCTCGTTGTTGTCCCACGATTCGGAGAGGTAGTACAGCTCACGCAGCGTCGACGAGCGCCCATCGTCAAGCTGATTCGAGAGGAATTCGATGGTGTACGCCGCCTTCAGCAATTTGCGCGCTCCCCGGACCGAGTTCGCGCTCCGGGTCGACGTACGATCGCCGTACGTCCAGACGCCGCTCGCGGTGTCGTACTCGATGTTGCTTTTCGTTCGCGTCGGGAGCTCAATCTCCGGAATTTGTCCGCCTGCAAACTGGTCGTAGAAGTCCGCGGCCAGGTCGATGAGCTCGTCTCGTGCGTCGCTATCAGTCGTCATTTACGCGTTCACCGTGAGTTTCTCCGTTTCGACGCCGCCGACGCTGACCTCGAAGTCGGCGTCGTCGGCAACCGTGTATGTCAGTTCCCGCTCGTCACCCGAGGACACCTCGGGTTTCCACTGCACGAACCACTCGCCGTCCATATCGACGACGGTACCGTCCGACAGGTCCGTCGGCTCAGTCGTGACGATGTCCGTGATCTCCAACCGCTCGTTCGTGTCGGAGTGATTCTCGACTCGCAGTGTCACCGTTCCGTCTTCGAGTTCTCGTTCGACGCTGACGTTGTTCATGATCCGTGCCAACGCGCCGTCGATGTTGGGCCGCGGTCGGCCAGTCACCTCCGAGACCTTGTCGGCCATCTCAGGGAGGATCTTGCCGAGCACGTCCTGCTTCTCTCGGCGTTGCTGCATCGAGCGCCGCTTGTTGAGGTACGATTTCAGCTCTCGGGCCGCCTCGCGAACGGCGAGTTCGATCTCGTCTTCGATCGCCGGCACGTTCGCGAGCGCGTCCTTCGACTCGCTCGTGAACGGGACGTTCGTCGACGCGACGTGGATGCTGATGACTGCGGGGCCGTTCGGCATCCCCGACCCGCCGGGTTGGTCGAGCCCGTAGTTGCGCCACCCGATCGACTTGATCACGTCCGTCGTCGCGCAGGCCCCGCGCTGGTAGACGAGCGGGACCCGGTTCGCGAACCGAAGCAGTTCGACGGAGCCCTCCGCGGGGATCTCACCGCCGTAGGCGATGCCGGCCTCGACGATGAACGGGTCGCCGCCGTGGACCTCCGCGTCGCGGGTCGCCGCCGCGTAGAAGTCGGCTTCGTACTCCTTTCTGAGCCCGGCTTCGACGAGTTCGGCCGTGATCGGCGCGAGGCAGTCCGTCGGCGGCGCGAGGATGTTCGTCTCTCGCATCGCCTCGAGCAGATCCGCTGACGCGTCGCGGTCGGCTCCGATATCCCGCACCTTCGGCGGGTCGTCGGGCACTGTCCGCGCCCGCGACCAGAACGCCTCGACGATGTTCTCGCGTGCGGTCTCGCCGAACGTCGCGTCGTGCTGCTCGTCGACGAACGAGGCGGCGTCGGCGACGAGCCGTTCGAGATTGTCGCGAGTGATTCGGAACGCGTCGCCGTCGAGGTTCACGAACCGCCGCGCGAGGGCGTCGGCCATCGCCTGGACCGCCGCGTCGTCTTTGCGGGTCGAGGTCGCATCGTCGACGAGCGCGTACACGTCGGCGACGAGAAGAGATTCCGACTCGCTCTCCTCGGGCTCGGCCGCCCCGTCGCTGTCGGTGTCGATTCCGGTGATCGCTCCCCACGCCGCGTCGACCGCGTTCTCGCGGACCGTTCCGCCGAACGTTTTACCCGTGTCGTCCTCGACGGTGTCTGCGATGTTGTCGACGATCTCGGCGACCTCCGAGCGGGAGAGTCGGTCGTTGCCTGCGATCGTCTCCGCGACGCCCTCGGCGAAGGCGCTCGTCGCCGCCTTCCCCTTGTTGACGACGGCGTCGGCGACCGCGGTTTCAACGTCGCGGTCGGCGTGTGCTCGCGGCGGCGTCCACGACAGCTCGCGGCCGTAGTAGACGTCGCGGAAGTTGTCGATGACGCTGTCGGCGGTCTTCTTCCCGACTCGCGTGAACTCCTCTTGAAGGAATCCGGAGACCGAGTACGACTCGGTCGCCTCCAGCATCTTGATCAGCGCGCCGAGTTCGACGCCGTGGGGATGCGGGCGGATCTCGCTCGTCTCCGCCGGCAGTTCGTCGGTCGCCCGTTCGAACTTCAGTGGTTCGGTGAGCCCCGGCTCTCGGAGCTCGATCCGCGCGTGCGGGTTGACGACTGCGGTGTGTTTCACGTAGTCGTGGAGCTGGTTCCGGGCGCGCATGTTCGCCTCCATCTCCAGCTCGATCCGGGTGCCGTGCGGGCGGTCCCACGTCGTCTCCCGGTCGGCTTTGATCTCCGGCTCGTTGGTGTCGGTGTCGATGATCAGCTCGAAGTACTGCGCTCGCGACTGCCCCTTCGGTCGTGAGGTGATCTTCGCCGGCTGTCCGGAGGTGAGCTGAGAGTACAGTACAGCCGCTGAAATCCCGATTCCTTGCTGACCACGAGACTGTTCTCTGACATGGAACCGGCTCCCGTACAAGAGCTTTCCAAAGACCTTCGGGAGCTGTTCTTTCGTGATTCCCGGCCCGTTGTCCTCGATGATGAGTCGGTAGTAGTCGCCCACCTCCTCGATTTCGATGTAGATATCGGGGAGGACGCCGGCCTCCTCGGTCGCGTCGAGCGCGTTATCCACCGCCTCCTTGACGGCGGTGACGAGCCCGCGAGCGCCCGAGTCGAACCCGAGCATGTGTTTGTTCTTCTCGAAGAACTCGGCGATGGAGATCTCGCGCTGGCCCTCGGCCAACTCCTCTGCGATCCCCTCGTCGTCGCCGATCGTCGACTGGAAGGACGTCATTCGGTGTACGTACCTTCCACCGATACACCTAAAAACACACCGGCAGCGAGGTGGAAGTGAACTCCGGCGTCAAACGCCATCTGGAAACGGCGTTCGCGACGCTCCGAGTGCCGATCGGGTCTCGGGGCGCCGACAGCTTTCTTGTCGTGACGCTCCTTCGATCACGTATGTCACGATGGACGGCCGACGACATGCCGAAACTGGACGGGAAAACGGTCGTCATCACCGGCGCGAACAGCGGGTTGGGCTACGAGGGGACCCGCGCGTTCGCCGAAACGGGCGCGACGGTTGTTATGGCGTGTCGGAGCGTCGAGCGCGGAGAGCGCGCTGCCGCAGAGATTCGGTCGGCAAGTGACGCCGACCTCCACCTCGACGTCCGTGAGTGCGATCTCGCCTCGCTTGATTCCGTTCGATCGTTCGCCGAGGGAGTGGCCACTGGCTACGACGCAGTCGACGTGCTCTGTAACAACGCCGGCGTCATGGCGATCCCTCGAAGCGAGACCGAGGACGGGTTCGAGACGCAGTTCGGCGTCAACCACCTTGGTCACTTCGCGCTCACCGGACGGCTGTTCCCCTTGTTGCAATCCGCCGAGGGCGTCGGCGGCGAGGCCCGCGTCGTCACGCAGTCTTCGGGGGCCCACGAGATGGGCGAGATGGACTTTTCCGATCTGAACTGGGAGCGGTCGTACGGGAAGTGGAAGGCGTACGGACGGAGCAAGCTCGCGAATCTGCTGTTCGCGTACGAGCTACAGCGACAGATAGATACGGTCAACGACGATGCACCCGACGACGCAAGCAACGACAGCACATCCGGCAACGCGTCGATCCGGAGCGTCGCCTGCCACCCCGGATACGCGGATACGAACCTCCAACTGCGGACGGCCCGCGAGAGTGGAAACCCCCTGATGAAAGTCGGCATGAAGGCTGCGAACGCCGTACTCGGACAAGCTCCGGATATCGGTGCACTGCCGATGCTGTACGCGGCGACTGCCGACGTCTCAGGCGGCGCCTACGTTGAGCCCGGCGGCTTCATGAACATGCGTGGCTACCCCACTGTCGGCCGATCGAACGACGCCTCCTACGACCGCGACGACGCGCGTCAGCTCTGGGAGTACTCGACCGAGGCGACGGGCGTTACCTTCCCGTTTTGACGGACGTCGCCACCTCCCGTCTTACCGTCTGGTTCGGCCCCAAAACGGCTGTTCGGTGAGGATTCGGAACGCTTTCGACGATCGCCTCGCCAGTAGTCGTATGAGTAGTCGTATGGATACGCGTCGCGCGCTACTCGACGCGCTGCATGAGGGTTCGGTCTCTGGACCGACGCTCGCCGAGGAGCTCGGCGTCTCTCGAGCGGCCGTCTGGAAGGCAGTCGAGTCCCTCCGCGAGGAGGGGTTCGCGGTCGAATCGACCGGCGATGGGTACGTCGCGCCGGCGACCCCGGGCTACTCCGCAGCCGGCATCGAGTTCGGGCTCGACGCGCCGTACTCGGTCGAGTACCACGACACCATCTCGTCGACGAACGAACGCGGTCGTGAGCTCGCCGGCGAAGGGGCCGACCACGTCGCGGTCGTCGCCGACGAACAGAGCGGGGCGCGCGGACGGCTGGACCGTGAGTTCGTCGCGCCGAGCGGCGGTGTCTGGCTCTCAGTCGTCACGCGTCCGGCGGTCTCACCGGCGCGTGCGCCGCTGTTCACGCTTGCTTCGGCCGTAGCGATAGTTGACGCCTGTCGGGAGACAGGCGTCGACGCACACATCAAGTGGCCGAACGACGTGCTCGTCGGGACGAGTCGGGCTGACAAACGAGGCGACTCGGACGGTCGGAGCGGTCGGAAGCTCGCCGGGATACTCACCGAGATGGAAGGAGAGGCCGACAGGGTGTCGTGGCTCGTCGTTGGGATCGGTGTCAACGTGAACATCGAGACGGCGCTGCTCCCTGCGGGAGCCACTTCGGTATCCGAAGAGCTCGACAACGAGGTCGACCGCCGTCGCTTCGCCGCGACCGTGCTTGAGCGGTTCGCGGCGCTCACGGAGTCCGAAGACGGGGTCGAGCAGGTTCTTCCGGCGTGGCGGGAACACGCCAGTACCCTCGGGCGACGAGTCCGCGTCGAGACCGCGACCGGGCCGGTGGTCGGGACCGCGGTCGACGTGGAGTCTCCCGGGGCACTCGTGATCGACACCGAAGACGGAACGAAGCGGGTCCATGCGGGCGACTGCGAACACCTCCGCGACGCCGACGACTGAGTCGCGTCTCGATCAGGCGCCGCCGGTCGCCGGCTCCTCCGGCGTCGACTCCTCCGGCACCGCGCTTCCGACGCCTGCATCTCCGGTGTCCACGTGACCCGTTGTCGCCGAGTCGACTACCGTCCCCTCCGGCACGTCGCCGTCGAGTCGGACCGTCAACACGGGAATCGACGCGCCGCGAACGACTTTTTCAGCGACGCTGCCGAGCAGAAGTCTGTCGATCCCGCCCCGCCCGTGCGTCCCCATCACGATGAGGTCACAGCCGTTCTCCTCGGCGTATCGGATTATCTCCCGACTGGGCGAGCCGTCGACGACAGCGGTTTCGACGTCGACCGGGGTCGCAGCGGCAAGCTGTTCGACCCGCTTGACCGCCTCGCGGGCGTCGCTCCGGAGGAGTTCGCCGACCCCCTCCCACGAGCTCTCCATCGGCATCCCGGCATAGCTCGCGGTGTCGACCACGTATAAGGCGTGGACGCAAGCGTTGTGGACCGCGGCGACGTCAACTGCGTGTGCCACCGCACGCTCTCCTTCGGACGATCCATCGGTCGGCACCAAGATCCGATTGTATAGCGTCATCTGTTCACATACAACGTGGATTTACCCCCACATAACTCTTTGCAGCTTTTGCCGGTTCTTTCACCGACCCGTCGGCGTCCCACAGTTCGTCGAGATTATATACTCGCCGTAGTACTTTTTAGTATGAGCCAAAGAATATCTGAAGAAGACTCGAGTGTTATCTCGCAGGCTGGCGAGCGCACGCTGCAGATCGGACGCGATCGTCCGATCCGTCTCTCAGCGGGTCATCGCCTCCTCCATCACGAGGGGAAATGTAGTCGCCCGCATGGCCACAACTACGAAGTGACGGTGACGGTTCGAGGCGAGCTGACTGATGAAGGGTGGGTGGTCGATAAGGGCGTCGTCACCGACGTGATCGACGAGTGGGATCACCGGTTCCTCTTGGAGGCCGACGATCCGCTCGTTGACGCGTTCGCGGCCGCGGGCGACGCGAACTCGACTGTCGTCCTCGACGCGCCACCGACCGCAGAGGTGATGTCGGCGATACTAGAGGAGAAGCTCGCCGACCGGCTTCCAGACTCGGTTTCCTCGGTGGCCGTCTCCGTACGCGAAACGGACGAGCTGTGTGCGGCGCCGTAATGCCCGTCACCAGCGATGTCGACGAGGCGAGCGCTACGGACGGAAGCGACCGCGGGGTCGAGCCCGACGGCGACGCGCTCCCGATCAACGAGCTGTTCGCCTCCCTACAGGGCGAAGGGACACTCGCAGGCCAGCCCTCGACGTTCGTCCGGACGTCGGGGTGTAACCTGCGGTGTTGGTTCTGCGACTCGTATCACACCTCGTGGGAGCCGACCGGGGCGTGGCTCGACGTGGACGAAATCGTCGCGTCGGTCGTCGCTCGCAATCCCGATCACGTCGTCGTTACGGGTGGTGAACCCCTGATCCACGACGGTGTCGTCGATCTCCTCTCCGCGCTCGACGACCGGGGCTACCACCTCACCGTCGAGACGAACGGGACGGTCGTTCCGCCCGCCGACACGCCGATCCACCTCGCGAGCGTGAGCCCGAAGCTGGCCTCCTCGACGCCGACCGCGGCCCGTCCGCCTGCAGGCGTCGATCCGAGCGATTCGGACGTGGACGATGCGGAGATCGACCGCTGGTCCGAAACCCATGAGGCCGAGCGGATCGACCGCGACGCGCTCGCGACGCTGATCGAACGGTACGAGACGCAGCTGAAGTTCGTCGTCACCGGTCCCGACGACCTCCCCGAGATCGAAGGGCTCGTCGCCGACCTCCGGGAGCGCCTCGCCGATCCCATCGGGCTCTCTGACGACCGCGTCCTGCTCATGCCGGAGGGACAGACCCGCGAGCGACTCGCCGAGACACGTCGAGTCGTCGCCGACCTCGCGCTCGAACACGGCTATCGGTATACGCCGCGGCTCCACGTCGACCTGTGGAACGACGCCCCCGAGACGTGACCGCTCCTCACAGATCACAGCAGACACGACTATGACCGAAGACACCGACACCAACACGGCCGCACAGCCCGATTCGAACGCCGAGAAACGCGCCGTCGTCCTGCTCTCCGGTGGCATGGACAGCGCGACGACCGCCTACGAGGCCGCCGCGCGTGGCTACGACTGTTACGTCCTCCACACCTCGTACGGCCAGAACACGGAGACGAAAGAGTACGAGTGCGCTCGCGCGCTGGCCGACCGCGATGACCTGCC
>LKMY01000007.1 GCA_001564205.1 Nanohaloarchaea archaeon PL-Br10_U2g5 | reverse complement strand
TGTTCGGGCTGTTTTTTGTGAGCGGAATCGTCGTCCAGCCAATCGCCGGCGCCGGAGGGGATCGGTTCGGTCAGCGGAAGACGCTGGTGGTTGTCTCCGTGGTGGCGGCCGGCTCACTGCTCTTTTTACCGTTCGTTGATACGCTGCTCGGACTCGTGTGCCTCACAGTCGTCGCAAGCGGGCTACTGGGAGCGACACCGCTCACACAAACGTACCTCGTCAACCACCTCCCTGCCGATATGCGCGGGACGGGGCTCGGCCTCTTACGGACGACGTACATCGGGCTCGGAGCCACCAGTCCGCTGATCGTCGGGGTCGCTGCCGACTTCGGCTACTTCGACGGGGCATTTCTCGGACTTGCCGTCGTTGCTGGTGGCGCGGTTCTGTTATCTCGATTCATCCCGGATGCGTGATTCCGAGTGACGGACACGGGGTATCGCTACCGGCGAATGCTGAGTCGAATCCGCGACCCGCCTCTCGGGTGAGACTGTTACGATTCAAACCGGTCCGCTAAATCGCCGAATCCATCGACGACGAGGTCCGGAGACCGTCCGAGGCTCTCACGAGGCTGTTGGGCCTGTGGACGAGAGACCCATGCGGTCTGCATCCCGGCGTGTTTCGCTCCCCAAACGTCTCGCATGTTCCCGCCGGAGGCATGTAGCAGCCGGTCGATCGGCGTTCCGGTCCGATCGGCTGCGTGCCTGTAGATTCTCGGATCGGGTTTATACGTCTCAACCTCGTCAGCGCTGATGGTATCGGTGATGATGTCCCCCAGGTTCGCGGCCTCGACGAGGTGGTCGAGCATCTCCGGGTTCCCATTCGAGAGAATATAGACCTCATATCCGTTGTCGGTGATTCGCTCGATACCCGCAGTCACGTCGTCGAACACGACGAGTTGGTCCTCGTAAACGCGACGACGAATCTCGTCTCGGACGTCTTTGGACACGTCATACCCATGCACGTCGAGGGCGTACTCGAGTGCCTGACCGATCAGCTCCCAGAACGGTCGGTACGCATCAATGTCGTTAGCGATTACGGAGTAGAGGATGTACTGCGATCGCCACAGCTGTGAGACGCTGGCTGCGTCCTCTGCAGTGATCTCTTCTCGTAGCACTGCTTCCTGAGAGCCGATATCCACGAGCGTTGAGTAGGAGTCGACGGTGATCGTCTCGACTGACGCTGTATCCATATCTGTGACACAGTCCAGTAGAGTATATGTCTTTGTTACTTGACGCTGACAAATCGGTCTCTCACGACCATTCCCGAAGCCCCGTTACCGGAAGTCGCATCCCTTCTCCTCGCTGTCAACTGGACGAGAGGGTACACAGGCACGCTACTGGGGTTGTCGCTGATCGAATAAAAAAAAGCGCGTGACCGAAAGTCGGACACGGCTACAACATTCAGCTACGGTTGAGGAGCGAATCGAGTTTGGGTTTGAGGAACGGACCCGCCAAGATCGCGAAGATAGCCAGCGAGAGAATGAACGACAGCGGCTGGTTGATCGGATCGATGAAAATCGTGTACTCTCCCCCGGAGATTTGTAACGACCTGAAGAAGTTCTCCTCCGCGATCGGCCCGAGAACGATCCCGAGCACGAAGGCGATAATGGAGTAGTTGTTCTTCACCATATAGTAGCCGAGAATGCCGAGCAGGATGACGGCACCCACGTCGAACCAGTTCCGGTTCAGGGTGAACGCACCTGCATACGAGAGCACGACGACCATCGGGATGATGATGTTCGTGTCCAGCTGAGTTATCTTACTCGCGTAAGGGATGAGCGTCAACCCAACGGCAAGGATCACCACGTTGCCGAGGAACAGTGAGATGAACAGCGCGTACGTGATCTGTAGCTGATCGCCGAAGAGGACCGGGCCCGGCCGCAGGCCGTGCATGAGGAGCCCGCCGAGTAACACGGCCGTCGAGCCGCTGCCGGGGATACCGAACGACAGCGTCGGAACGAGCGAGCCACTGACGGTCGGGTTGTTTGCGGCCTCTGGAGCGATCACACCGCGTGGGTCTCCCTCTCCGAACTTCCCGTCGGCAGCCGACGACCGTGCCTCTTCGGCGTAGGCGACGAACGTCGATGTCGTTGCACCGGAGCCGGGAACCATCCCGATCCCCATCCCGATCAGACCGGATTTCAGCGTGGTCTTCGGGTATCTAAATACGGTGAGGATCCCGTCTTTGATGCTCCCGGCGATCTCGATATCGGCGTCGGCGATCGATTTCTTCGCCGCCAGTTTCATCATCTCGGCGAACGCGAACATACCGATCAACGCCGCGACGAAGTCGATGCCGTCGTAGAGACCGAACTGTCCGAACGTGTACCGGGGCCTCGCCGTCAGAATCGCGGTCCCGATCGTCGAGATCATGAGCCCGAGTGCGCCGGCGACCAGTCCCTTAACCATCGATCCCTCAGTGACGATCGTGATTAACGAGATCCCGAGGATCGCGAGCAGGAAGTACTCCGGCGATCCGAACGCGAGAACGACCTGAATTAGCACCGGCGATATGAGTACTAACACGATCGCCGCGAGGAACCCGTTCAGCGCCGACGCTGTCGTCGCGATGGCGAGTGCGTTTTTCGCCAACCCGTTTTTCGACATCGGGTAGCCGTCAAGTGTCGTTGCGGCAGCCGATTCCGTCCCCGGTGCGTTGATCAGAATTGCGGCGATCGAGCCACCGAACATCGCCCCACTGTAAATCGCGACGAGCAGAATAATCGCTGACGTCGCGTCAAGCGGGAGTGTCAGTGGTAGTACAATGGCCATCCCGACCGGAGAACCGATTCCGGGCAACGCCCCGAGAATGATTCCGAGCAGCAGACCGAGTACCATGAACCCGATAACCGGCCAGCTAACCGCGATGGATAATCCCTCAAAGAAGGCGCCGATTGCCATCTATATCTCACCCCAAGGGAGCTCCATTGCCAGTCCATCGAGTTGTAACGGTAAGAACGGGCTGAAGTTGAGGATGTTCCCCTGATCGAACGGCATGAGCAGGGCCCAGACGAACATGTACATGATCACTGTTGCGAGTATGGCGAGGAGGATGCTCGTAACGACATCAACCCGGTACCACAGCATGTACAACAGGACGTAAACCGGCGTCACAAAGAGCAGGCCAACAGCCCACCCAGCGATGAAGAACAGCACCGCTGTCCCGACCATGAAGGCCGTGTCGTTCACTTGGTACCCGTACTTCGTTCCCAGCGTTTCTTTCGGCGTCTCTTCTTCTTCTTGGTGTTCCGTCTCGTCGTCACCGTCGAGGTCCGGCTCATCAGACATGATACTCACGTTCTCGCTGACGAACGCTTGAATCGGACCCGGAAGATAGTTTTGGAAAAGCAACAGCGCGGAGCCAATGAAGACCGCTGCTGCGGTCAGTTGCGGGAACACGCGGGCGTCGTCCGGATACTCTTGGATGATCGGCTCAACGAAAAAGATCAGGCTCGCCACCAACAAGAGTACGAGCAACACCAGCTCAGATGTTATATTCTTTTTAAAATCTTTTATTGGCATGAATAATAAATGTGAGTATTAGCGTTGGAAGCGACGCTACTCGGAGAACTCGTCGATGAGTTCGAGGATTTCGAGCTCTTCGATCTGAGCGAACGGGTCTGCCATGGCGGATTCGGCGACCTCTGGTCCCTCGAAGAACGACGGGTTCCCCGTTTCCTCCGACCACGCTACCGTGCTTTCGTGTTCGACGGCCTGTTCGAACCGATCTGCGAGCACCTCAATCCGTTGATCTGGCGTCTCTGGCGGTGCGTAGATTCCACGCGTAACCCCCGCAATGAAGTCCATTTCCGGGTATCCCTCGTCGGTAACGGACGGGAGATCGGGGTACACGTCAGTCCCCTCGCTGAAGAACGTGACGACCGGGTACACTTCGCCGGACGAAACGTTGGGTTCGGTTCCTGCATCGGTTCCGATACCACAAGGAACTTCGCCGCTGGCGACGGCCTGCGTAACCGGACCGGTACCGGTGTACTGAACGCGGTCTTCCCAGTTCCAGTCGTACTCGGGCGCGTACGTCTCATCCTCGTACTTTGCCAGCAGCGTGATAATATCCTGCGGGCTCCCCGGCTCCTGAATCCCGATCGAACTCCACTCTCCGGAGTTGTGTTTCTCGATGACGTCGTCGAACGTCTCCACTTCGCCTTCGTACTCCGAATTGACGACGAGACACCAGGTGGATCGACCGATGACACCGACCCCTCTCAGGTCGCGCTGGTCGAATCCCGGGTCGTCGAGCATCTGCGGTGTCACTTCCAGAGGCACTGCGCTCCCTGCGAACGTGTTTCCGTCCGGCTCTGACCGAATGGCCTCACCGAAGCCGTTTAGCCCGCCACCACCAGGAATGTTATCGATCTGGATGTCCTGTCCCATGGCCTCTGTAAGCCCCTCAATGATACCACGGGCGTAGACATCCGTTCCGCCACCTTCGTCGTACGGAATGATGTACCGCATCCGTTGGGACGGCTCCCAGTCACCGTCGTCTTCACCGTCTCCACCCTCGTCCGCACATCCTGCCAATGAGGCTGCAGTACCGGCACCGGCTACCGCAAGGAATTGACGGCGGCTAGTGCGACTTCCCTCATCAAGCGGCGTGTCGTTATTTTTGTTGGACATATTTCGAATTACCTTGGCTTTTGTTAACGCGCTGTGTTCCAAGGTTGTACTGAGCAATTGTGATCTATCTGTATTAAACTTTCCTGTTGAATACAACGTCTGCAGAGTGAATCCCGCTCAACGGTACTGAGGACCTGCCACGTCACTGTCACACCGATTCCTCCCAGCACCCGATAGCAGAGATTCACAGTCAGTGGCCCGTCGCATTCACACAGATCTCGCCGCGTCGGAGTGAGACCGCTTCGATCGATCTGACCCGCGTGACGTTCTCGTAGATGAGACACCCGCCGCTACACGGGACAACCATCGTAGATGCTGTCCAGGCACACGATTTATATTCACTGAAAATAGTGTCTTCGCATGGTAATTGTAGCTGCTGTCGATCGGTCGGAGCGGGCACACGACGTTGTCCGAGAGGCCGGTGCGCTCGGCGAAGCGTTCGGTGTACCTGTGAAGGTCGTCCACGTGCTAACACAAAAGAAGTTTGTTGGACTTGAGCGCACGAGCGTCAGCGATACGGGCAAGACGATCCCGACGAACGAAGTCATCGATATGGCTGAGAATCTCGCTGCCGAGACGATCGACGAACTCGACGTCGAAGCCGAACCGGTCGGGCTTCTGGGAGACCCAGCAGACGAGATCGTCGAGTACGCCCATTCGAATAATGCAAAATATATCGTTCTTTCCGGACGGAGGCAGTCGCCGGTCGGGAAAGCGCTGTTTGGCAGCGTCGTTCAGTCGGTCCTACTCTCTGCTGCGTGTCCGGTCGTCTCGCTTCGTCCAGACTGATCAGAGGGAGTTTTCGACACCAGAGACGATCTCTTTCGTCGTCGCAGAACCGCCGAGGTCAGGCGGTGTCGGCGCGTCGTCATCAGCGAGGAGAGTGCGGACTCCGTCCCAGAGCGCGTCCGAGACGGCCGTTTCTCCGAGCTCCTCAAACATCATCGCGCCGGAGAGGATCATCGCCATCGGATTCGCGATCCCTTGGCCCATAATGTCCGGAGCACTTCCGTGGACGGGCTCGAACATCGACGGGTACTCGCCCTCGACGTTGATATTGCCGGACGGCGCCAGACCCATACTGCCGGTGACAATCGCTCCGATGTCAGTCAAAATATCTCCGAACAGGTTGGACGCGACGACGACATCGAACTCCTCGGGTCGACGAATGAAGTCCATGCTCGCGGCGTCAACCAGGATCCGTTCGACCTCCACCGCTGGATACTCTTCGCTCACTTCGTCCACGAGGTCGTCCCAGAACACCATACTGTGTGCTTGGGCGTTCGACTTGGTGATGCTCGTTAACTCATTCTCGCGCTCGGTCGCCGCCTCGAACGCCGCACGGAGGATCGCTTCCGTCCCCGAGCGCGTAAACACGGAACTCTGGATGGCGATTTCGTGTTCGAAGCCGATGTGCTCACGCCCACCAACGTCGGAGTACTCGCCTTCGGTGTTCTCACGGAAGACGACGAAGTCGATGTCTCCGCTTGAGTACCCGGCAAGCGGGCTGTCGACGCCATCGAAGAGGATCGACGGTCGTTTACAAACCTGCTGATTGAACTGTTTACGAATCGGCAACAACAGCCCGTGTAGTGTGATGTGATCCGGGACGTCGGGATGTCCAACCGCACCGAGGAGGATCGAGTCGCTTCCTCGGAGGGTGTCGATACCGTCGTCGGGCATCATCTGTCCGTTCTTCTGGTAGTACTCACTACCCCAATCGTACGTCGTGAACTCGACCTCAGCGCCGTGGCGAGAGGCGACCGTTTCGAACAGTGGCAGCGTTGCGTCTATCACTTCTGGGCCGATTCCATCGCCTGGAATCGTTGCAATCTCATATGTCACAGCTGTTCTCTCTCACCATATCGATTAAAATCTTGTGGCTTAAGCGTTCTCTGCGCAGAATCCGTTCGACGATTCACAATCTTTTTAGCGTAACTCATGCTGTGGTACGCCATGGTTAGCCATACAGGGTTCGAAAGCATCAGCCTCGACGTTGAAGACGGCGTTGCAACGATCGAGTTCCACCGGCCGGACAAGCTCAATGCGTTGAATAACACGGTGATGCTCGATCTGCTCCGCGCGTTTGATGCGATCCAACTCGACCGCAGCATCGATGTCGTGGTCATTACTGGCGAAGGCGAGAAGGCGTTCTCCGCTGGAGCTGACATCAGTCAGTACGCTGGTAGCGCAGAAGAACACGACCCGCTACAGAAGGATCGTCAGGAACTGTTCTTTGAAATGTACGAGAAGCCTTTCAACTGTCACGCACCGGTCATCGCGAAAATCAACGGCTACTGCGTCGGCGGCGGACTGATCTTTGCGATGTACTGTGATCTCCGTGTCGCCGTCGACGAGGCGAAGTTCGGGGTCCCAGTCACGGACATCGGACAGATCCCGACCGGAAACTCCACGTGGCGAGCGATCGAACTCGTCGGAGAAGCGAAGGCGAAAGAGCTCGTCTACACCGCCGGGATGATCGGTGCGGACGAAGCAGAGCAGATCGGCCTCATCAACCACGCCGTTCCCAGCGACGAACTCGACGAAACCGTCGACGAAATCGTCGACAGCATTCAGAACACCGGTCGACAGGCAGTGAAGAACTCGAAGCGGGCGCTCAACTACTCCTCACAGGCCCAGAGCGCCCAAGACGCTCGTTCGGTTGAATCCGAACTCTGGTGGGAGCAGTTCGCGACCGACGAGCGGGAGGAACTCGTCGCCAAATTCAACGAGGGCCAATGACCGGCGGACCGCTCGCAGACCTCACGGTCGTGGAGATGACCGGACACCGTGCGGGGCCGTTCTGCGGTGCGCTACTCGGTGATATGGGTGCCGACGTGGTGAAGATCGAGCGACCGGGCGTCGGCGATCCCGCTCGATCGCAGGGGATCGGTCCCGACGGGAAGTCTGGCTATTTCATGTCGAACAACCGGAACAAGCGGTCGGTGACCCTCGATCTCAAATCCGACGCCGGTACCGAGGCTGCACTGGAGCTGTTGGCCGAGGCCGACGTGTTCATCGAGAACTTCGGCTACGGTGTCACCGATAAGCTCGGAATCGGATACGCGGCTGTCACAGAACGGAATCCCGATATCGTCTACGCGAGTATCAAGGGGTACGGTGAAACGGGCCCGCTAAAAGAGAAACCGGGACTCGATCTCATCCTGCAGGCGGAAGGCGGGATCATGAGCGTGACGGGGCCCGAAGGAGGGGAGCCGCAGAAAGTCGGCCAGGCGATCGCCGATCTCACGACGGGGATGTTCGCTACCATCGGCGTTCTCGCTCGGCTGTACGAGCGCGATCGCGTTGACGAGTTTAACGGGGCGTTCGACGTTGGCCTGTTCGACTCGGTAGTCACGCTGATGAACGAGTATCTGACCGAGTACTCGATGGATGGCACTGTCCCCGGCCCACAGGGAACGTCCCATCAGACGCTCGTCCCCTACCAGCGGTTCGAGACGGCTGACGGTGCAGTCGTCACCGGCGTCCCGAGCGACGATCGGTGGGCGGATTTCGTCGACCTGCTCGGGCGCGAAGAGCTTCTGGAGTACCAAACTAACGACGACCGCCAGGTCAACGCGGACACCGTCGTCGGAATCATCCAGGAAGAGTTCGAGTCGGAATCGACCGACTACTGGCTCGAGCAGCTCGGCGAGTACGGCTTCCCGTGTGGCCCAATCAACGATGTCGAGGATGTCGTCGAGTACGACCAGACGCGGGCCCGCGACTTGGTCGTCTCCCACGAAGACCCCGATTGGGGGGAGTGTCTCCTCCCGGGTCATCCGATCAACTTCCCCGACCACGACGATATCATCCGAACCCCGGCACCACGACTCGGCGAACACACGGAAGACGTCTTCGCTGACATCGCAAGCGACCAGTCCACACTCGAACAGTGGACGGATGACGGTGCCTTCGGCGACACGTAGTCGGTGATCGGCATCCGAACGGTCACAGAAAAGCGGTCGATTCAGGCCGCAATCACACCGTTTCTCACGCCGCTTTCTGCGACGTAACCTCGAGTCAGCGCAGCGCGTCGGACACCTTCTCGATCGGGTGCGGCGGTTTCGCATCGTAGTTATCCCCGATCTGGGTTCGACAGGAGGCCCCCGGTGCGACGACGGTCTCACCGTCGCTCTGATCGATCCGATCGAACAGCATCGAGCCGATCGCTTGGCTCATGGAGTAGTGCTCGGCTTCGTAGCCGAACGTGCCGGCCATTCCACAGCAGCTCGTGTCCAGTGGATCGACTTCGTAGCCGGCCCGGCGCAACACCCCGACGGCGTGGTGGTCTTTCTTCACCGACTTCTGGTGACAGTGACCGTGATAGGTCACCATCTCGTCTGTCGGTGCGAACTCGATCGAGTCATCGATCCGGAACCGGTCGATATACTCGAGAACGCCGTAGGTGTTCGCTGCGACGGTCTCGGCGGCGTCAGTGGAGAGTAAGTCCAGATAATCCGACTGGAACATGACCGCATCCGACGGCTCGACGACCACGACGCTCCATCCGTCCTCGATGTATGGCTCAAGGACGGCCACGTTGTCTTCGGCCTTCTGGCGTGCCATATCGAGGACCCCCTTCGAATGGGCGGGACGTCCGCTGTCGGAGACCCCATCGGGAATTTCGACGTGGACGTTCGCCGCTTCGAGCACCTCGATCGCGGCCTTTCCGGCAGCCGGAGCGTTGTGGTTCGTGTAGGTATCGGGAAAGAGAACCACCTTCTGGTCGGCGTCGTCGACGCTGACCTGCGGACCGCGCGTTTCGTACCAGTCGGTGAGCGTTTCACGATGGAACGTCGGGAGCGAGCGTTCACTAGCGATCCCGAGGACCTTCTCCATCAGGAACCGGGATCCGGGGAGCTTCGGCCCGAGGTTCGACAGCGGTGCCGTTTTGCTCCCCAGTTTGGAGAGGACGCCGATGTTCGCGAACAGCCGTGAGCGCAGATCAATACCGTTCTTCTCGTGGTGCGCGTGCTCGACTTCGACTTTCATCTTCGCCATGTCGACCTCGCTCGGGCAGTCGATCGCACACCCCTTACAGCCGACACAGAGGTCGAGCACCTCGTGCATGAACTCGGCGTCGAACTGCTCGTCTTCAGGGAGATCACCGCTCATCGCTTGTCGCAGCAGGTTCGCCCGGCCTCTCGTGCTCGTGATCTCTTCTTGGGAGGCACGGTAGGTGGGACACATCACGCCGCCGGCGCCGTCTTGGCTCGTTCGGCAGCCGCCACAGCCGTGACAGAGCTCGACCATCCCCTGGAACCCGTTGTCGTTGTCCCATTCGAGTGCCGGGTCGAACCCCGATTCGAACTCGTACTCCGGCCCGAATCGTAGGTTTTCGCTCATATCGAAGTCGCCGCAGACCGAGCCGGGATTGAGCCGCCAGTCGGGGTCGAATGCCGTCTTCAACCCCCTGAAAACGTTCCAGAGGTGCTCACCGTAGAGTTTCTTGTTCCACTGGGTCCGGGCTCGTCCGTCGCCGTGTTCGCCCGAGACGCTCCCGCCGTACTTCACCGCGAGATCCGTCGCCGCGTCAGAGATCGAGACCATGTCCTCGACTCCCTCTGCGGTCTTGGTGTTGATCAACGGCCGGACGTGCATACAGCCGGGGCCCGCGTGGGCGTAGAAGCTCCCGAATGTGTCGTGGTCTTCAAACACCTGTTTGAAGTCTTGCGTGTATTCGGACAGGTGCTCGGGGGGGATCGCGACGTCTTCGATGAACGCGATGTGCTTTTCATCTCCGGTTCGAGAGAGCAGGATCGGCGTCGAGGCCTTACGCATCTTCCAGAACTGTTTCCGCGTCTCTTTGTCGTAGGCCTCCATTCCGTCGAACGCCCGCTCACCGACGCGGTCTTCGAGCAGCGCCTCGACCTTCTCGCGGCGTTCCTCGTCGGAGTCCGCGTAGAACTCGACGAGGAGGAACGAGTCCGTCTCGTCGGGTAACAGACCGATGACGTCTTTGAACTCCTCGAGATCTCTCGCGAGGTCGACTAAGACTCCGTCGAGCACCTCGAGCGCAGCGGGCTCGTGTTCGAGGATGTCCGCGACGTCTTCCATCGCGTCCATCAAGCTGTGGTACGTGAGCAGTCCGATCGACTTCGTCTCCGGGATCGGTTCCAAACTCACCGTTGCCTCGGTGACGACAGCGAGCGTCCCTTCGCTCCCGACGAGTAGGCGAGCGAGGTTGATCGTTCCCGTTTCGGCCTCGTCGATCAGCACGTCCAGGCTGTACCCCGACACGTTCCGCTTGAGACTCGGGAACTGCTCTTCGACGGCATCGGCCTCCTCGTCGATAATCCGGCAGACCTCTGCGTAGATCTGTTCGAGTAGTTCGCCGTCAGCGTCGGCGCGTTCGCGGAGTTCGGAGAGCTCGATCTCGCCGAACGTCTCGACGCTTCCGTCCGCGAGGACGGCTTCGACCTCCTCGACGTAGGCGTCCGTCTTCCCGTACACCAGCGAGTGAGCACCGGTGGTATTGTTTCCGATCGCGCCGCCGAGGGCACTTCGATCGGCCGTCGACGGGTCAGGTGCAAACTTCAGGCCGTGCGGTTCGATCGTCCGATCGAGCTCTCCCAGTGTGATTCCCGTCTGTGCACTCGCCAGCCGCGCGTCCGGGTCAACTGACAGCATCTCCGTCATATGACGGGTGAAATCGAGGACGACGGCCTCGTTAACCGTCTGTCCCGCGAGACTCGTTCCGCCGCCGCGCGGGAGAACCGGGAGCCCCTCGTCGTCGGCGTAGCGCATGACCGCCGCGACATCGTCGGTCGATTTCGGGTAGACGACGCCGATCGGCGTCACTTCGTACGCGCTCGCGTCGGTCGCATACAGCTGTTTGGAGTACTCGTCGAACCGGACATCACCGTCGACGAGTGATTTGAGGTCGTCGACAAGCCCGATCTGGGTTGGCTGATCGCTCTGGTAGTCGTACGTTGCCCGATCGTCAGTCGATGGGTCGGTTGGTCTTTCTATTGCCATATTGTGTCGATAGCGCCGTCCGTTTCCCGCGCGAATGTGAGAATCGTATCGCAGCCGACCGTGACGGCTTCTGGAGTCGATTCGGTGTCGCTCAGTCGTTCTTCAGCCGTGAGTACGGTAGACTCCTCACCAGCGAGTGCGGAACCGCTCATCGGGGTCCCTGACGGCGGTCCCGATATCCGCAGGTTGCGTCGGCCCGTAACCGTACTCGTACTGCTGCAGTTCACAGTTGATATCTGGTTGTGCGTCAGCGGCAATCAATGTTATCCTTTTCACACGAGCAGCTACGCACTGCCGGTGGCCATCGCCTCGCAACAGGATTCGAAAACAGGCGTGCGTGTGTATCCACGACTTCACCGATCGGAGTTCACCGATCGGGAATGACCCCGTCCGCACGCAGCGCGTCGATCTCTTCGGGCGATCGACCGAGTCGTTCGAGGACTCGCTCCGTATCCTCGCCTAACAGTGGCGGTGCCTCGTCGAACCCGCTCTCGGCGTTCATGAAGTTCAGCGGGTGTTCGAGGATCGGAATCTCGCCTGCAGCCGGATGCTCCAGCTCGTCGACGGCACCCCGCGATTCGACCTGCTCGTTGTCGAGTGCATCGCTGACGTCGTAGACAGGGGCGACGGGTAACTCCGCGTCTTCGGCGAGCAGCTCTACCCACTCGTCAGTCGACCGATCGGTGAGCGTCTTCGAGAGCTCTGCCTCGAGTTCGTCCATATGTTCGACCCGGTCGGCATTAGATTCGAACCGAGGATCCGAGGGGAGTTCCTCGCGGCCGATCTCCTCGCAGAACTGGGTCCAGAGCTTCTGGTTTGCACAGGCCACGTTCAGGTAGCCGTCGGCCGTCGGATAGCTCTGATAGGGGGAGAGCACCGGGTCTTTCGTCCCCATCCGCTCCGGCTCTTCGCCGACGAACGATTTGGCGGCCTGCTTCGTGAGCCACGGTAGCGCCGCGTCGAGCATCCCGAGTTCCACGCGGTCTCCTTCACCCGTCAGTTCCCGTTTGTAGAGGGAGTTAAGAATCCCGAACGCGGCCCACATTCCGGTAATGAGGTCCGTCTGTGGCAGTCCGACTTTCACGGGATCACCGTCTTCCGGCCCCGTGACGCTCATCATCCCACTCATACCCTGGATCAACAGATCGTATCCGGGCCGATTGCTCCAGGGACCGGAGTCACCGAACGCGGAGATAGAACAGTAGACGAGTTCAGGATGATCCTCGCGAAGGTCGTCGTATCCGATTCCAAGGCGCTCGGCCGTACCGGGTCGGAAGTTCTCGACAACCACGTCCGCCTCGCCGATCAGTTCGTGACAGAGTTCGAGCCCTTGGTCGGTTTTGAGGTCGAGTTCGACGCTCTGTTTATCGTAGTTCACCGTCCAAAAATACGGGGACTCACCGTGTTCAGAGGCTGACCTTCCCGGACCTTCGTACCCGGAGACATCGACGAACGGGGGGCCGGAATGACGACTGTCATCTCCCATCTCCGGTCGTTCGATCTTGATCACTTCGGCACCCTGATTTGCGAGCATCAACGTGGCGAAGCCACCGGTAACAAACGTCGTCAGGTCAACGACGGTGATTCCGTCGAGGATGGCGTTACTGCTGTTCGTTTCCATGACTGCAGCATGCGGGAATATCGTATTAAATGTTCCCGTTCCACTGGTTTCGCGATCAGTCCTGGCGGAGGAGGACGATGACGAGCGCAGTCCCGAGGAACGCGAGCCCGGCTAGGATGGTCAACAGAGCGGTACTGTCCGCGTATGTCAACACTGCGCCGGCGAGCGCTGCGCCGCCGGCACCGACTCCAAACATCCCAAGATACGCGTAGCCGTATGAAAGGCCGTGAACGTCTTCTGCGGCCTGCTCGGCAATAACGACCTGATAAATGGGGGCGGTAGCGTATAGCGCGAAGCCAAGCGCAGCACAGACCAAGAGGAACGGAACGATCCCCACGTTTGAGGCGGGGATGAACAACAGCGCTAACGCACCGAGAGCGAACAGCGACGAGAAGAACGCATACTCTGTTCGAACGCGGTCGGTCACCCGCCCGCCAGCGTACTGTCCGAAGATGCCGCACATCAGTATCCCCGTGTAAATGTACTGGGACGGCTCTGCTTCCATACCAAACAGGACGTACGTCTCAAACAATGGCAGCCCCGCGACCATATCGGGCATGAACGTCAACAGCCCTCGGTAGTATGTGCCGTATAGCATAATCACGACAAACGCCAGCAGGAACCCCGAACTGAACAGCAGCCGAGAGTCGCTCGCGATCGCTCGAAGGGTTGGCGGATTCGACTCCCCGCTGTCGGGCTCTGCTGCGGCCGTCTCGTCGAACTCAATAGTCGTTGAAAGAATGACGACAGCGATCGCAGGGACGGTCAACGCGGCGACAACGATCCGCCAGTCAAACACGAGCAGTAGCAACGCGGTTAGCAAGGGTCCAAAGGCAGTGCCAATGTTACCGCCGACGCCGTGGTAGGCAAAAACGGTTCCACGCTCTTTCGCACCGCGGCTGATCAACGACAGCCCTGCTGGGTGATAGACGCTTGCAGCCGCTCCCCAGAGTACGATCGCGGCACAGAGCACGTACACGTTCGGTGCGAGGGCGAGCAGAAAGAATCCGCCACCCATTCCAACGATCGAGGCAACGATCAGCTGGCGCGAACCGTAAGTATCAGCGATCACACCGCTCGGAATCGCTCCGATACCAATCAGCCCGTAGCCAGCACTGACAACGACACCGAGAACGAGCGCAGACACGTCGAACACGTCAAGCCAGATGACGATGAAAATCGGAATGCTCAGTTCGTAGGTATGGAAGATTCCGTGGGCGAGCATGGTGAACCCCGTGATCGATCTATCGTTAGCGTCCATCGGCTCACCTAGTTCTCCGGCTGTGCCGGAGGCGGCTCACAGGTGGTATCGAGACTGCGCCCCCTCGATGACGACACGTGTTCATGATCATTGCTGGCACCACACAATCACTTAAATAACACTATTATCAGCCGCCTCGTCAGAAACCGGAATCAGCGGCAGGCGCAGTTAGTCGGACTGTTCCTGCGCGTCAACCACCGCGATCGCTGCCAGGTTGACGATGTCTTTGACCTCGTCGTCTCGCTGTAGGACGTGCACCGGCTTGTCCATCCCAACGAGCATCGGACCGATTGCCTCTGCATTCCCGAGTCGTTGCAGGAGCTTGTAGCCGATGTTACCCGATTCGAGATTCGGGAAGACGAGCACGTTTGCCGGTGCGTCGAGCTCGGAGAACTCGTATGTGTCCGTCAGGATGTCTTCGACGACCGCCGTGTCGGCCTGCATCTCTCCGTCGACAGGGAAGTCGATAGTGGAATCGTTCTGCAGAACTTTCGCCGCGTCTCGGGGCTTCCGCGTCGCTTCGTTGTCGACGCTCCCGAAATTCGAGTAGGATAACAGTGCCGCTCGGGGTTCGACGTTGAATCGGCGGGCGAGCGCAGCGGTGTGGCGTGTCGCTTCCGCGAGGGTGTCTGCATCGGGATCCTGGTTGACCGTCACGTCGGCGAAGAAGACGACCCGGTTCTTGAGCGCCAGTAGGTAGACCCCCGAGACAGACTCGGCGTCGTCCGCAGTACCGATCGTCTCGAGCGGTGGCCGTAACGCCGACGGGTAGTGGTGTGTAAGGCCCGTCAACATCGCATCCGCATCGCCCTGTTCGACCATGACGCTCCCTAGGTAGTTCGAATCACGTCGGACGAGCTCGCCCGCCTCGCTCCGCGTCACGCCCTTCCGATGGCGGAGTTCGTGGAGACGGTCGGCGTACTCGTCGTACTGGGCTGTCGAGGGGGAGATAACGGACGGTTCGAACTCGAGACCTAGTCGGGAGACTGTTTCGCCGACGACCTCTTCGTCGCCGAGCAACACCGGATCTGCGATCCCGTCTTCCTGCATCTGATAGGCCGCGCGAATCATCTTCTCATCTTCGCCTTCGGCGAGTGCAACGCGCTTTGGGTCGCTCCGAGCCTTGTTCATAATGACTTGCATCATCTCTCGAGACTTCCCGAGTCGGGCCTCGAGCGTTTCGCGATACGCTGTGAGGTCCATCTCTTTCCGCGCAGCACCGCTCGAAATTGCTGCCTGAGCGACCGCCGGAGCGACTTCGAAGAGGACCCGTGGATCGATCGGCTTCGGGAGAATATACTCGGGGCCAAACTGGAGGGGTTGATCGCCGTATGCCTTGAGCACAGCGTCGGGAACGTCCTTTCTGGTGAGGTCAGCGAGCGCTTTCGCACACGCGACTTTCATCTCCTCGTTGATCTCTGTCGCCCGAACGTCTAACGCACCGCGGAAAATGAACGGGAACCCGAGGACGTTGTTCACCTGGTTCGGATAGTCGGAACGGCCAGTCGCCATGATCACCGTATCATCGCGGGCGCTCTTTGCATCGTCGTAGGTGATCTCCGGATCCGGGTTCGCCATTGCGAACAGTATCGGATCGTCGGCCATCGATCGAACCATCTCTTGAGAGACGATCCCGCCCGCAGAGAGTCCAACGAAGACGTCGGCGCCGTCCATCGCGTCCGCGAGGTCCCCTTCCGGAAGATCTCGAGTGAACTCCTGTTTGTACTCGTTTAGGTCTGGACTCCGGCTCTCAGTGAGGATTCCGGTCGAGTCACACATGGTGATATGCTCCGGCGCGACGCCGAGCGATCGGTAGAATTTCGCCGACGCGATCGCGCTCGCACCGGCACCCGAGAACACGACCTCGATCTCTTCAAGCGACTTCCCCGCGATTTCAACCGCGTTGAGGAGTGCGGCACCGGAGATGATGGCGGTGCCGTGCTGGTCGTCGTGAAAGACCGGAATCGACATCTCGTCTTGGAGCCGCTCCTCGATTTCGAAGCACTCCGGTGACTTGATATCTTCAAGATTGATCCCGCCGAACGTCGGTTCCATCGCCTTCGTCGCCTCAATGATCGCCTCTGGATCGTCGAGGTCCAGTTCGATGTCGAACACGTCGATGTCAGCGAAGCGCTTGAACAGAACGCCTTTCCCCTCCATAACCGGTTTGGACGCTTGAGCGCCGATGTCGCCGAGTCCCAGAACTGCGGAGCCGTTCGATACGACACCGACAATGTTCCCTTTGGCGGTGTACGAGTAGGCTTTCTCCGGATCCGCGTCGATTGCTCGGCACGGTCCGGCGACCCCCGGCGAGTACGCAAGCGAGAGGTCCCGCTGGGTGTTTGTCGGTTTGGTGGTTGCGATCTCGATCTTCCCCGGGGGGTCGGAGCGGTGATACTCCAATGAGTCGTCTTCTAGCGACATACGTTGAGATTGTCCGAAGCCGATAAAAAGGTATGCACGAAACCGGCCACAGTTCGACGTCGGATCGGCTGAATAACGCCAATCGGTAACAACACGGTCGACCACTGCGCTGAACGGCTGCCGATCGAGAGTGGATATATATAAATTGCAGTACTCGAAAACAGGGTGTGTGAAATGATAGCTCAAAGCGAAAACGCCGGTCCGGCCGCAGCGACAGCACCGATCGGCGTTGCAGGCGTCGGGATGACGAGATTTGCGAGTACTGACGACCGGTCGCTGCTCGAACTCTTGGAGACTGCGTCGGAAACGGCGATCGAGGACGCAGACCTCGATAGATCGACGATCGATACGGTGATCGTCGGAAACATGGCCGCCGAGGCATTCAACCGACGGTCCGGCCTCGCAAACGCCCTCGTCGCGAGTATTGGAATCAACGGAGCGGACGCACGACGGATCGAGAACACGAGCGCCAGCGGTGCAAGCGCATTTCTCACCGGCGTCGACGCCATCCGTGCCGGCCGTGCCTCGACAGTGCTCGTGGTCGGCGGAGAGAAGATGTCGAGTGCTGACGTTGCGACGTCGACGGATATCATCAGTCGTATCACACATCACGCGGAGTACGAACACGGAATCACGCTCCCGTCGTTTGCAGGACTTGCAGCCGACCGCTATCTTCGGGAACACGACATCGACCGGGAAGAGCTGGCCCGCGTTCCGGTAAAAAGTCACAAAAACGCCTCAGAGAACCCATACGCCCAGTTCAACAACCGGATTACCGTCGAAGAAGCCCTGAGTTCGCCCCGCATTTCGACGCCGCTCCGACTGTACGATTGCTGTCCGACGAGTGACGGTGCGGCGGCTGTGGTTCTCACTGCCGGCGAGGAAGCCGTCACCGTCGCCGGTTGTGAGGGGGCGTCTGGTGTCCATGCGGTCGCGGACCGTCCGAACCCCCTCCGTATTGAGAGCGTCCGGCGGGCAGGTCGATCCGTGTACGACGCCGCTGATATCGAGCCGAACGATATCGATGTCGCCTGCATCCACGATGCGTTCAGTATTCTCGAGTGGCTCGAGATGGAGGAACTCGGACTCGCCGACCACGGCGAGGCGTGGACGTTGACCCGTGACGGTGAGACCGATCTCGACGGAGCGCTCCCGGTGAACCCGGGTGGTGGACTTAAAGCCCGTGGGCATCCGCTCGGAGCGACCGGTATCTCTCAGATAATCGAACTGGTGTGGCAGCTTCGCGGTGAGTTACCGTCGAACCGAGCGGTTCCCGACCCGGAGTACGGTCTCGCCATCAACGTCGCCGGGTTCGGAAACAATAGCATCTGCTCGATCCTGGAGGCAACAGTATGACCGACGTGTTAGAGTGTACTGACTGCGGGCAACGGACCTTCTACGAGAAACGGCGCTGTCTCGTCTGTGCGGCCGATTCGTTCGAGAGACGCGATCCGGGGGTCGGTGAGCTGCTTGCGACCACGACGAGTCACGTGACGGTGGATGGCGTCCGTAATCCGAACCGGCTCGGGCTTGCTCGGTTCGACGGCGATACGAACGTCATCGCCCAGTTGGACGGTGATCTCGAGCCGGGAGATGCGGTCCGTCTGGAAGACGGAGCCGAACTCCGCGAGACGGACGCTGGAACACTGAGGGGCGGACGACTCGAACTCGCGGACTGACGCTGACAACCGTCGTTGTGAGCTTTCGACGCGGACCTGCAGACTCCGTCAGGACAGATACCGAGCGGTGAAACGCACTGCCGAAATAAAAAGAAGCCGCGAGGGAAGACCGTTATTCGAGGTCAGGCCGGGAGAGTTCGGTCTCCTTTGCCGTGATGATCTCGAGAAGGGCCGGTGTTCCTTCTCTGGTCTTCTCGATCGCGCGCTCGATAGCCGGCGCTACTTCTGCGGGATCTTCGACACGTTCACCGTATCCGCCGAGGGCCTTCCCGACGTCGGCGAAGTCACCACCGAACGGCGTATCGTATGACGCCATCTCGTAGTTGTTGAGGTGGATCGTGAGGATCGGGATGTCTTCTCTGACGGCGGTCTCGAAGTCGAGTCCGGTCATTCCGATGGCACCGTCACCCATGATGTTGATACACAGCTTGTCCGGGTCGTACAGCTTCGCACCCATGGCCAGACCGAGCCCGTAACCGAGCTGTGTCGTCTTCCCCCAGCCGATGTACGTCATCGGTTCGGTCGCCTCCCAGAACGGTGCGAGGAAGTCACGCGGATTGCCGGCGTCGGCCGTGATGATGGTGTTCTCGGCGTCGACGACATTCGTCAGCTCGTTGATAACCCGGTAGGGGTTGATCGGCGTTTCGTCTGAGGTGAGCTTCGGACGCCACTCATCGAGCCACGCTTCGTGGACCTCTTCGATCTCGGCAACGACGTCGTCGTACCGGTCTCGCGGGCCATCGAGTCGACCGTCGACTTCCTCGACCAGGGCTTCGAGGGTCAATCGAGCGTCGCCGACCAGCGCGTGATCGGCTTCGACGTCCTTGTCGATATCCGTCGCGTCGAGCGTCGAGTGGACGATCGTTTTTCCTTCAGGGACGGTGATCCCGTACGCGGTCTCGGTGAAACTACAGCCGATTCCGAAGATGACGTCCGACTCTCGGAGGAAGTGAGCGAGCTCTCCGGGTTCGCTTTTGCTCCCTGCACCGAGTGAGAGCGGGTGATCCTCCGGGAATGCACTCTTCCCGTTGAGGCTCGTTGCAACCGGTACTTCAAGCAGCTCAGCCAGCTGTTTGAGGGCGTCCCACCCTTTTGCATAGTGGACGCCTTGGCCAGCGTAGATCACGGGACGCTCCGCCTCGAGTAGTACGTCTACGACCTCCGGCACTGCCTCCGTATCGGGGCCGGTCCGATTCGCGGACGATGTTTGGTACTCGAAGTCCTCGGGCGCGTCCTTCCAGAACACGTCTTTGGGAACCTCGACGACTGCCGGGCGTTGTCGGCCGTTTCGAGCCGCACTGAACGCTCGGCGTATCGTTTCGCCGGTGGCGTCTGGGTCGGTTAGCTGTTCGCACGACTTACTTACGTGCTGGTAGTTTACCAGCGAATTGTACTTCGGATCGACATCGGTTTTCGCGAGATCGTATCCTGCCGGAATCGCCACGAGTGGTGCCGATTCGCCGTAAGCCTGAGCGATAGATCCGATCGAATTCTCCGTCCCTGGGCCGTGTTGGCAAGCGAACCCGGCAATCTCATCGCCCGAAGAGAGCCGACCGATCGCATCGGCCATGTGGGCCGCGGTGCGCTCCTGGCGCGTAATGATCGTCCGCATACCCGCCTCTTCGGCGGCGCCCGTGTCGAAGAGCGGATTGCTCGGGAATCCGAACAGATACTCGACGCCTTCGCTACGCATCGCTTCTGCGATTGCTTCTGTTACATTCATAGTAGTCTTTTGGTACGGATACATTCTCATACCTCTAGGGGGGTAATAAAGATATCGACAGGAAGCCAAAGCTACCGACAGGCGGCCGATGCAGACACGTCGTTTTGCGCGAGGCCGTTTCGACCAGAAGCGACAGGTCAAGCATATGTTGTCAGTTACAAAAGGAATAAATAACTGTTAGCGAGAATCTCGGCTATGCCGGATCGAAAGCAGCTCCAGCGACTGTGCATCCATGAGTCGGTCGAATCCGTTATCCCAAAGTCGGCCTTTGTCGACGCCTTCGAGGATCTCTCAATCCCTGCGGAACTCGTTGACGACGACCAGCAGTATGAAGCAACGGATGCCGTCGCTTCGTACGTCCCTCGCCCGGAGTTTCTCGATGCGGGCTGGGTACACTGCATTCGCGCAGGATACGACGAGTTCGACACGGGAAAGTACGACGACCGCGGTGTTCCGCTTACTAACAGCTCCGGTATTCACGGTGCTACTGTCAGCGAAATCGCCACCGGATACATGTTAGCACTGGCCCGTCTGCTCCACGTGTACCGCGACCACCAGAACGAGCAAGAATGGTACACGCCGACCTACGAGCGTCCCTTTACCGTCGAGAACGAGCGACTCTGCGTCGTCGGGCTCGGAACTATCGGTCAAGCGATCGCCTCGCGTGCTAGTGCGCTTGAAATGGAGGTCGTTGGTGTACGCCGTTCTCCTGAGACCGTCCCCGGCGTCACCGACGTTTTCCACCCCTCGAAGTTACACGAGGCCATCGCCGACGCCCGGTTCGTCGCTCTCTCGCTCCCACACACTCCTGAGACGGAAGGGCTGATAAGTACCGAGGAGTTCGAAATAATGCGGGACGATGCGTATCTCATCAACGTTGCACGAGGCCCTCTCGTCGACGAGGACGCTCTCGTCTCTGCAGTCGAGTCCGGCGAAATCGCCGGTGCCGGATTGGACGTGTTCCGGACCGAACCGCTGCCTTCGGAATCACCACTGTGGGATCTTGACGAGGTCATTATCTCACCACACAAGGGGTCGGCAACGAATAGATATCACTTAGATATCGCCGAACTCGTCACAAAGAACGTTGAGCAGTATCAGTCGGGATCGGAGCTCGTGAATCGAGTCGCCTGATACCGCGGGCTTCGTGTCGATACTGGATCGCACCGGGACAAAGCGGGGGTAGCTTCGTTATCGTTCTCTTCCGGCTTTACCACGGATAGCTCCTGATCGATTGGACCCAACACCGTTCGTCTCGAGGCGAGTTTGTATCGGGACCTCATTTCGAAGAGAGAACCCGTTGTTACTGTTTGTGACAGATTAGTGGTCGGTTTCCAATGACGAAACCAACATTCCTGCCACGGTCAAAATACTGAATTGGAGATACAGACGATATATCGTATATCGGCTCATCTTCTCCGGCTTAATGACTCAAAATTTGAGAATAATACATACGAGACGATAATTTACATTATTGATCTGGTCTATCACGTCTCTGTATCATCATCTACGCTGCCTTTATTTTTCTTATATGCGAACAAAAGTCGGGGTAGCAACGGTTAGCTAGGGTAGACAAGAACGATAATCTGTTGCTGATGACAGGATAACACCAACGCTCTCCTCTTTAATTAGGAAAGTGAATCAATTGAAATTACAATTGTACTATTGTAATGGTATCCACGGGTCGCTGTCTGGCGTTGGCACTTACTATCCGACGAAGCACGTGATCTGGCGAATTGCGTGTTGAGACACCATCTCTCTGGAGGGTCTCCCGAAACTCACAGAACCGCCTCGCACATCGAAGCCGGGCGCACGGTTTATATTCGACTTCA
>LKMY01000068.1 GCA_001564205.1 Nanohaloarchaea archaeon PL-Br10_U2g5 | reverse complement strand
TCGATCACCTGCACGGATGAACTGAACCACAAACCGACGCTTTCGTCTTTTATATTCGAACGTGTCGAACCATCACTCCGCCTGTCGTTCGTCCGCACCGTCGAGCGTGATCTCCGTCACTTCGACGATCCGGTCGTCGGCGAGTAGCTCTTCGATGGCGGCGTCGGGCACGTCGTGGTCGAGGTTGTAGACGGTGAGCGCCTCCCCGCCCTGTGTCTCGCGGCCGTTGAACATCCCGGCGATGTTAACGTCGTGGTCGCCGAGGACGGTGCCGATGAGCCCGATGACGCCCGGCTCGTCGGTGTTACGCGCGACCAGCATATGACCGTACGGGACCGCGTCGACGCGGAACCCGTCGATGCGCACGATTCTGGCGTCCTCGCCGGCGAACAGCGTCCCCTCGACGGCGATCGAATCCTCGCCGTTGTGGACGGTTACCCGAATGAGACTCTGGAAGTCGTCCGTCTGACGGGTTTTCGACTCGGTCACTTCGATACCGCGCTCCTCGGCGAGGCGGGGTGCGTTCACCGCGTTCACCTGCCATTCGAGCGGTTCGAAGACGCCCTTCAACGCGCTCGCAGTGACGAGTTCGACGTCCTCTTCGGCGATGTCGCCCTCGTAGCTCGTCTCGACGGCCGTGATGCGACCGTCGAGCAGCTGTGCGGCGACCTTCCCTGCGGTCTCTGCGACGTTGATGTACGGCTTGATCCGCGGGAACGCGGTCTCGTCGACCGACGGCGCGTTGAGCGCGGTGAGAACCGGCTCGTCGTTGAACGCGGAGATGACGGCCTCCGCGGTGTCGACGGCGACGTTCTCCTGTGCGGCCTCCGTCGACGCGCCGAGGTGTGGCGTCACGACGATATCTTCGACGTCGAGCAGCGGCGAGTCGTTCGAGAGCGGCTCTTCGGCGAACGAGTCGAGCGCGGCGCCCGCGAGGATGCCGTCGTCGACCGCCTCGGCGAGGGCGTCCTCGTCGACGATCCCGCCCCGTGCGCAGTTGATCAGGTAGCCCCCCTCGAGCTGGGCCAGCTCGTCTTCGCCGATCATGCCTTCGGTCTCCGGGAGGAGTGGGGTGTGGACCGTCGCGAAATCGCCACGACCGAGCGCCTCATGGAGATCTTCGACGAGTTCGGCACCGAGACGGTCGGCGCGCTCCTCGGAGATGTACGGGTCGTAGACGACGAGATTCATTCCGAGCGAGTCGAGTCGCTTAGCGACTTCTTGACCGACGCGACCGAGCCCGACGATCGTGAGCGTCTTGTTGTTCACTTCGGTGCCGAGGAACTCGCCTTTCGCCCACTCGCCGCCGACGAGACGACCGTGCGCCTGCGGGATGGAGCGCGCGACGGCGAACGTCATCGCGACGGTGTGTTCGGCGGCGGCTCGGACGTTCCCCTCGGGGGCGTTCGCGACGATGACGCCGTGGTCGGTTGCGGCCTCGATATCGATGTTGTCGACGCCGATCCCGGCGCGGCCGACGATGACGAGCTCTGAGGCGGCTTCGAAGACGGCTTCGTTCACGTCCGTTCCGGAGCGGACGATGAGCGCGTGAATATCGCGTACGGTGTCGAGGAGCGCGTCACCCTCGACGTCGTAGTCCGTTTCGACCTCGTGGCCGGCGTCTCGGAGTCGGTCCAACCCCGCATCAGCGATGGGGTCGGTCACGAGTACCTTCATGCACATACGGACCGGCGGCGCGAGGTTAACGCTTTCCTCATCGCGCCGTTTTGCCGGCCGATCGGATCCGTGTTCGTGGACATCAACCCCTCCGTTTCGACTGGAAAACGCTCGTTCGTGTACACGTGTGGATCTCAGAACGCGGCGGTGCCGCGTCGCCGCTTCGCTCCCCTCGCCGGTACTGCCTTTTATACTCGCCCGCATGTTCGAGTATGGACTTCACGATCGCGTTCGTCGGCGTCGCCGCTATCGTCGCGCTGACCGGAATCAGCGCCTTCTTCTCTAGCTCTGAGCTCGCCGTTTTTTCGGTTGCAAGCCACCGAGTGGATTCGTTGGTTAGCGCGGACGTGCCCGGCGCTCGGGCGCTCGCGGCGCTCCGTGCGGACTCGCATCGCTTTCTCGTGACCGCGCTCGTGAGCAACAACGTCGCTAACATCGCGGCCGCCTCCGTCGCCACCGCGGTGTTCGTCAGGTACGGTTTTTCAGGGGGTGAGGCCGCGACCGGATCGACGCTCGTCACCTCGCTGTTCGTCATCGTCTTCGGTGAGATCGCGCCGAAGTCGTATGCGGTCGCGAACGCGGAGAAGCACGCGCTCCGCGTCTCGCGGCCGGTCGTCGCGATCCAGCGGGTCGTCCGTCCCGTCCTCTACGTCTTCGAAGCGCTCTCCGGCGTCGTCAACCGCTTCACGGGCGGTGAGTCGGAGATCGAATCGTACCTCACCCGGGAGGAGATCGCGACGCTCGTTCTCTCCGGGGAGGCGGCGGGCGCGCTCGATCCGGACGAGGGAGCGATGATCCGCGGCGTCCTCGACCTGGAGTCGACGCGCGTCTCCGCGGTGATGGTCCCCCGAACGGACATGGTCGCGCTTCCCGACACGTCGACGCCCGCAGATGTCATTTCGACCGCCGGTAGCGAGGGCGTCACTCGGGTACCCATCTACGGCGAGAACCGCGACGACGTGGTCGGGATCGTCGACGTTCGCGACGCGATCGGCGCCAGCGAGCGAGGCGAGGCGTTGGCCAGCGCGCTCCGCGAGCCGACGTTCGTTCCCGAGACACAGCCGATAGACGAACTGTTCGCTGACATGCGCGCGAGCGGAGTCCGAATGGTGATCGTCGTCGACGAGTTCGGCGCGGTCGTCGGCATCGCGACGTTAGAGGACGTGGTCGAGGAGGTCGTCGGCGAGCTGGTAGGCCGGTGGGAGACCGACCACGTCGACGTGGTCGCGCCCGACGCTGCGATCGTCCGCGGGTGGGCCACCGTTGCACACCTCAACGAGACGCTCGGGCTGGCCCTTCCGAGCGATGACGGCGCCGAGACCGTCGCCGGCCTGATCACCAAGCAGATCGGGCAGCTCCCGACCGAGGGCGACCACGTCGCGATCGGAAACGTGACGCTCACCGTTACGGGGGCGACGGCGACACGGGTCACTCGGGTTCGGGTGGCACATCCCGGGCCGGGTGGCGGCGCGGACGAGTCGGCCGACAGCGGCGATACCGCAGCTCCGAATAACTGATCACCGCTGCTCTGCCCTCCCGTTTATAAGCGATCGCGGAGCGTTTTCGCGGTCGCGTCACCGATCCCGTCGACGTCTGTGAGGTCGTCGCGGGAGGCGGCTCTGACGCTCTCGACGGAGCCGAACCGCCGGAGCAGCCGCCGCCGGGTCTGGGGACCGACACCCGGCACGTCGTCGAGCACCGTCTTCACCTCGTCGCGGACGGTCTGGTGGTACGAGACGGCGAAGCGATGCGCCTCGTCGCGCACCCGCTGGAGCAGGTGGAGCTCGGGGGCGTCGTCGGGCCAGCGTTGCGTTCCCCCCGGGGTGATGACCAGCTCCTCGGCCTTCGCGAGCGCGACAGCGGGCACGTCCCACCCCGTCTCCGCGAGCGCGTCTCGTGCGGCTCCGAGCTGCCCCTCACCGCCGTCGATCAACAGGAGGTCGGGGTCGGGTCGGTCGTCGCGTCCCTCGACGGCGCGCTCGGCGCGCCACCGGATCAGCTCGCGCATGTTGGCGTAATCGTCGTTGCGCTCGGTGAGTTTCTTCCGCCGGTAGTCGGCCGTCTCGGCGCTCCCGTCGACGAAACACACGTCGGAGCCGACCACCGCCGTTCCCGACGCGTGGCTCACGTCGAACCCCTCGATCCGCGCGGGCCGACCGACCCCGAGCCGCTCGCCGAGCGCGCCCACCGGATCGTCGCGACCGCCGCGCTTGCGGGCGTTTTTGAGGGCGAGCTCCACCAGCTTCGCCTCGCGCCCTGCACCGGGCACGCGGACGGCGACGCCCTCGGTTTCGAGCCAGTCGACGACGTCGGGATCCGAGGGGCGTTCCGCGAGGAGGACGGCGTCGGGAAACTCTCGCTCGGCGTAGTACTGCGTGAGGAACGCCGACAGCACGGCCGCGGGGGTGTTGGCGTCTGGGTCGGTCGTGTCGGGATCGGCCGTGGCCGTCCCTCTTTCACCATCCGTCCCGGCCGCCGCGTCGAGCCGATGCCGACTCCGATCGACGAGCTGGCCACGCTCGCTGTGGAGCCGTGCAACGCGGGCGACGTCACCCTCGACGGCGGCCGCCAACACGTCGACGGTCCGGTCGTCGGACCGACCGCTCACCGCCTCGCCGCCGTCGCCGTGGAACGCCTCGACCGCCTCCAACCGATCCCGGAGGTTCGCGGCGCGCTCGAATTCGGCGCGCTCCGCGGCGGCCTCCATCCGCCGCCGGAGCGGGTCGGCGAGAACCCCGGTCTCTCCCTCGAAGAAGCGGCGGGCGGCCGCAACGTCCTCGGCGTAGCTTTCGGGGTCGATCTCGCCGGTGCAGGGGGCCGAGCAGATCCCCATCTCGTAGTCGAGACACGGGCGGTCGCGGTTCGCGTACTTGTGGTCCGAACAGCCGCGGAGCCGGTACTCGTCCCGGATCGCCTTCACGACGGTCTCGACGCGTCCCTTACTCGTGAACGGGCCGTACGCGACTGCGCCTTCTTCCGGGTCCCGAGTCACCTCGATCCGCGGGACCAGATGGTCCGAAAAGGCGACCAGCGGGTACGATTTGTCGTCTTTCAGCCGGACGTTGTACCGTGGCTGGAGCCGTTTTATCAGGTTTGCTTCGAGGAGGAGCGCCTGCGTCTCCGTGTCCGTCACCGCGAACTCGATCCGGTCGGCTCGCCCGACCATCCCGCGAATGCGCCCGGAGCGCGGGTCTGCGTATGAACGCACGCGGTCCCGGATATCGACCGCTTTCCCGACGTACAGTGTCGTCTCGTCGGCCCGGAACTGGTAGACCCCGGGCTCGGTCGGGAGATTTGCGGCCCGCTCGCGCACGGCGTCGGCGTTCATCGATGCTCGAATCTCCGTAGCCGCCGAACGCGTTTGAACGCTCCGGGAAACGAACCCGCTCGCTCCGACGAACCATTCTCGTCGGTCACCGTCGTTGCCACGCTCGCCACAGTCCCGATGCACCGAGTCCGGCGAGATAGCCGACCGTCCCGAGAACGACGACGAACAGGATCCCGACTTGGACGCCTTGTTCGAGCCCACCCATCGCCTCAGCACGGGCCGAGCCGTGTGCGTAATCGAGCATACGCGGATAGGTGTACCGCGAGACTGACGCCCACTCTCCGGTGAGGTACCCGACAGTCGGCGGGAACGCCGACCACCAGAATCCGAGAACCCACAGCGCGGCACCGGTCGGACCGATCCCCGCGCCGGCCGCTCCGCCCGCGAAGGCGACGCCGAGCCCGACCGCGATCCAGTTAGCCGAAAAGAAGGTATCGCTCCCGAGTAGGAATCCGAGCGATGCCGCCGTCACGAGTCCGGCGACGCCCAGCGCGAGCCTGCGCCGCGGACGCCGCTCGCCGAGGAGCTGTGACCGTCTCTGAGCGACGCGCCGGCCGTTCATCGAGGCGCTGTTTTTTCGCCTCGACTGATAATCGCTTCGCCGGGCCGCCGAACGTTTAACCCCGATGAGACCCTCTAATTATACATGTCCGTGACGCCGCCCGGCCCCATCGGCGACCCCCTCTTCGGCAACGGTCGCCAGTACGCCGCCGACCCGTTTTCGTTCATGCGTGTAGTCGCCGACAGCTACGGCGACGTGATCCGCTTCGATCTCGGCCCGCGCGAGACGTATATGCTCACGAACCCCACTGACATCGAGCGCGTGCTCGTTTCCGACGCCGAACGGTACCGTAAACCGCAGTTCGGCGACGACGCGATGGGGACCCTGCTCGGCGAGGGACTCCTGTTAAGCGAGGGGGAGACGTGGCAGCGCCAGCGCACGTTGGCGAACCCCTCGTTTCACAACCAGCGTATCGCCGCGCTCGACAGCACGATGGTCGGTCACACGGAGTCGCAACTCGCCGACTGGGCGAACGGCGAGGTGGTCGACATCCAGCTGGAGGTCGCACGGCTCACGGTCAAGATCATCGTCTCCGCGATGTTCGGCGCCGACATCACCGACGAGGAGGTGAAGACGGTTCAAGAGAAGCTGGAGCCGCTCGGCGCGCGATTCGAGCCGGACCCGCGTCGTTTCCTGATCCCGAACTGGGTACCGACTCGGGAGAACCGCGAGTTCGACGCCGCTATCGCCACCCTCGAAGCCGTGATCGACGACATCGTCGATCGCCGCACGGGGACCGAACGCGACCCAGCGGTCGACCCGGCCGGTGAGCGGGGGACTGCGGTCCGCGGCCCTCCCGGTGACCCGACCGGCGAGATGCCGATGGACCTCCTTTCAGTGCTCCTCCGCGCCCGCGACCGAGGCGAGCAGACCGACTCGAACCTCCGAGACGAGCTGGTCACGATGCTGCTCGCCGGCCACGACACCACAGCGCTCACGCTGACGTACACCTTCTACCTCCTCTCCAATCATCCGGAAGTCCGCAAACGAGTCGAGGCGGAGGCCGAGGCGGCGACCGAGGGTGGTCGGACAGCGGACGACGCGACCGCCACCGGCGGTTCTCCGACCGCCGCGGACGTCCGAGAGATGACGTACACCGATCGCGTCCTCAACGAGTCGATGCGGCTGTATCCACCGGTTTACACCATGTTCCGTGAGCCGAAGCTCGACGTCAAACTCGGCGGCTACCGGATTCCAGGGGGCTCCGCGCTGATGCTCCCGCAGTGGGTGATCCACCGCTCATCGCGATGGTACGACGACCCCGAGACGTTCGATCCCGATCGCTGGACGCCAAAGCGGCGGAGCGAACGCCCTCGATTCGCATACTTCCCGTTCGGCGGCGGCCCGCGCCACTGCATCGGGAAAGCGTTCTCGCTGTTGGAAGCGAAGCTCATCCTCGCGAGCGTCTGCTCGCAGTACGAGCTCGACTACGAGGGTCCGGAGCTCTCCCTGCGCGGCTCGCTGACGATGCATCCCGACCACCCGGTGCCGATGCGGATCCGCGAGCGCTGAGACGGACGGGAGCCGACCGCGGTCGCCGGCACCGCAGAGACCTGCTGGAGGCGTCACCCGACGGGCAGCGCACCCGTCATCAGAGCGCGACGGCGATCCCCGGTGTGTGCTCGATACCGTCGTCGAGTCCCATCACGTGGTCACCGAGCTAGCAGCGATCCACGTGTGGAAAATTTCTTTTAATTTGCACCCAACAAGTAGACATCTCATTAACATTTGATTCCGACACCCTCCCGCTCGTTGAGGGTGTCATCGCCGGTGCCGCCGCTTGGATAGCCTGCTACGTGCTTACAGCCGTCGTCGTTCTCGCTCGGATTCAGAACACCGAACTGGGCGAGATCTCTGAGGGCGTCGGCGACGGCGGTGGCGGCATCGAATTCATCGGGTGGGTGTTTTTCAACAGTCACTTCGTCGACACCATCATCGCGGCCGACTTCCTCGGATTCGGCGGGTCGAGCGCGATGTCGTTCATCGGCGGTGACGGGTTCACACCGCTTCTGTACCTGATCCCGGTGGCCCTACTGATCGGTTCCGGGCTCGCCGTCGGACGTTCACAGGGCGTCACCGAGACGACTGACGGCGCGGTTGCCGGCGTGTTCGTCGTTCTCCCGTACCTGGCGCTGTCGGTCATCGGCACGCTGGTGTTCCGCGTCTCGACGGAGGCGCTCGGTAGCAGCTTTAGCGGGCAACCGGATCTCCTCCCGTCGATCCTCTTAGCCGGGGTCCTATTTCCCGCCGTTTTCGGCGCTATCGGCGGGATAGTTGCCGCAAACACCGATACTGGCCAGTAGTTAACTTCGCGTCAGCCCCCGCGTCGCCGGCCACTGGAACCGCAATCGATCGAGGCTTCCAGGGAGGTACTCCCTCATAATTCGATCGTCGCCGCTACCTCACGGAACTCCGGATCGTA